>JAIXRA010000027.1 GCA_027485465.1 Bacteroidota bacterium
GGAGTCTCCGCCGACAAAGATCTGGAGTCCATCTTGCAAAGGATGCCACGCGATGCCCGGTTTTATTTTGCTGCACCCGATAATCCCAGGTCGCTACCGGCTAAGATTTTGGCCCAAAAAGCAAACGCCGTCGGCTTGGTGGGGTCTGCCTACCCTTCGGTCGAAGAAGCTTGGAATCAGGCCGTTCGTGATTCATCGGACGACGGTTTGGTGTTGGCGCTGGGTAGTTTCTTTGTGGTGGCTGAAATCCCTGTTTTAAACGAATAGCTCGGTGGCCTACATCGATATTTACACCGATGGTTCGGCCCTGGGCAATCCAGGTCCGGGTGGTTATGCAGCCGTTCTTCTTAGCGGCGATCGACGCTTGGAAATCAGTGGAGGATTTTCATGCACCACCAACAATCGGATGGAACTCATGGCGGTGGTGGAGGCCCTTCAGGCTCTTCGCGGAAACGACCATACCATTCGCTTGTTTAGCGATTCCAAATACGTGGTGGATGCCTTTGTCAAGGACTGGATTGGTGGATGGAAACGAAGGGCCTGGAAGAATGTTAAAAACATTGATTTATGGCAAAGGCTTTTGCCTTTAACGCTCCAACATCAAATCACTTGGTGCTGGATCAAAGGCCATGCCGAAATCCCCGAAAACGAGCGCTGCGATGTCTTGGCCAAGGCCGCTGCTGCTTCGTCCTCTCTAGGGCCAGACTTGGGCTACCGAGCCGACAACCTTTGATAGAGGTTGCGAAGGGCCATGGCCCGGTGCGAGTGTTGGTTTTTGAATTCGGTTCCCAGCTGGGCCAATGAAAGTCCAGGACGCTCTATGGGTTCAAAAACCGGATCGTAACCAAAGCCTTCTTGTCCCACTTCTTCGTAAAGGATACGTCCGTCACAGCGGCCCTCCACCCAAATCGGCCCCCCTTTCCCATCCCACCAGCACAAAGCACAAACAAAATAGGCCTCCCGATTCGTGTGGCCTTTCATGTTGTGGATCAATCGTTGGAGATTATCCGCGTCCGTGGCCGCCGGTCCCGCGTACCGGGCGCTGTACAATCCAGGTTCGCCTCCCAGGGCCGGTACCACCAACCCGGAATCATCGGCCAAGGCCGGGTACCCGCTGGCTAGATGGGCCGCTTGGGCCTTTAGGAAGGCGTTTTGGGCAAAGGTTTCCCCCGTTTCGGCAGGAATCTCTCTCACCCCGCAGTCGGCCAGGCTCACGAGGCGTACCGAGTTCCACGGCCATTGGGCCCTAAATTCGAGGGTTTTTCCTTGGTTATGGGTGGCTAGAACCCACGTTTCGGTCGAATTCAAGGTGACTTAGGATTCTGGGAATTTCCAGCCTTTGATTTGCTGCCAAAGGTTTTTTTTGGCTTCGGGATCCACCATCATTTGGGTCAATGAGACCGTGCCCACCCAAGATTCGGGACCCTGCCCAAGGGGAAAATCGGGAGGAATGGGGACACCAAAGGCCACCAATCGATTTTGAATCCAAGGATCCCAAGCAAGAACGGGGCCTGTGTGCAGAACGATTTGGTTCAAGGATAGGTTCAGGGCCCCCAGTATTTTGGCCAGCAAGGCCTCTTCCACCTGGGTCGAATTTTGGTTGAGGATCACCACGAGTTTCCCTGAAGGCAAAACAGCCTTGGACAAGTCCGCGGAGACCGAACGATCCATGTAGACCAAGGTTTCGCGCCCCAGGACCCAATCCTCCCACAGGGGGTCCCCAACCTGTGGGCCCCAAAATCGGGAAATCGAGGATTTGGAGTCCATGTCTTACGGGTTTATGTATGCAAATAACGCGGTGATTGACCTATTTTTGGACAAAAACCTGCCATGGACCCCATCCCAATTACTCGCCTTCCGGTATCGCGTTTGTCCACGGTGGATTTTGAGGATCTTCCCTTCGGCAAGGTCTTTGCAGACCACATGTTTGTGGCCGAATTCGAAGGGGGTCGCTGGCAAAATGCCCGCATTGTTCCCTACGGTGAAATACCTACCAATCCCGCTATTTCAGCCCTTCATTACGGTCAGTCGATTTTTGAGGGTCTCAAGGCCTACCGCAACCAAAAGGGTGAGGTGCAGGTCTTTCGCCCGTACGATAACATGAGTCGCATGATTCGTTCAGCTGGACGGCTTTGCATGCCGGCGGTGACCGAAGATATTTTTATTGGTGGTCTGAAGGCTTTGTTGGAATTGGACCAAGAATGGGTTCCTCGCCAGCCTGGCTATTCCCTCTATATACGTCCTTTTATGTATGCGATTGACGAATACGTCGGCATTCGGCCTTCGGATTCGTATCGCTTTATTATATTTAATTGCCCCGTCGGGAATTACTACACGGCCCCTTTGCATGTCAAAGTATCGGACCGCTATGTGAGGGCCTTTCCCATGGGCACCGGTTTTGCCAAGGTTGCCGGGAACTACGCTGCCGGCATGTTGCCTTTGAAACACGCCCGCGAAGCAGGCTACGATCAACTCGTATGGTTGGACGGTAAAGAAATGAAATACATCGAGGAATCGGGTACCATGAATTTGTTCTTTCAAATCGGGAACACCTTGGTGACCCCCCTAGCAGACGGTACCATCTTGGAGGGTATCACCCGCGATAGCATCCTGGGTTTGGCGGTCGAAGCCGGGTTGCCGGTGGAAGTCCGCAAAGTCAGCCTTGATGAAGTCGTCGCCGCCTACGATCGGGGTGACCTCAAAGACGCTTTCGGGACCGGGACCGCCGCCACGGTGGCACCGATTTCGAGCATTACGGTCCATGATCGCCGCTTGGTGCTACCTGCCATGGAGGACCGCACCTATTCGACCCTTTTGGGCCGCATGTTGGACGATATCAAAACCGGTAAAACCCAGGATACCCGGGGTTGGATCATGAAAATCTAGTTTTATTTCAAACAAATTATCTTTTTTTATTTAACCTATCCCTCTATGTCCAATCCTTTTTTGAATCGTTTGTTAGGGACCGCCTGCATGGTCCTCCTGCTGACGAACTTATCGGGTCGCCAAGCCAAGGCCCAGGTGATTTCCTTTGAGCGATACACCTTGTCCAACGGACTCAAAGTTCTCCTGCACCAGGATACCACCACCCCCATTGTGGCTGTGACGGTTTCTTACAAAGTTGGCAGCAAAAACGAAGACCCTCAACGGACGGGTTTTGCTCATTTCTTCGAGCATCTCCTTTTTGAGGGAAGCCAAAATATTGGTCGCGGTGAGTACATGAAATTGGTTAAAACCAATGGAGGGGTCCTCAACGCCAACACCTTTTACGATCGGACCTTTTATTTTGAAATTCTACCATCCAATCAACTGGAATTGGGACTCTGGATGGAAAGCGAACGGATGTTGCATGCCAAGATCGAGGATCAGGGGATCGAAACCCAACGTGAAGTGGTCAAAGAAGAAAGACGACAGCGCTACGATAACACCCCCTACGGTGGCTTGCTGGATCAGACCATGCGCCGTACGTTCTTGGCCCATCCCTACGGGCGTTCAGTGATCGGCTCCATGGATCACTTGAATTCGGCCCGCAGCGAAGAGTTCATGGATTTTTACCGCACCTTTTATGTACCAGATAACGCCGTCTTATCCATTGCCGGTGATTTTAACAATGCCCAAATCAAAGCCTGGATTGAACGTTATTTTGGGAGTATTCCCGCATCCACCCGCCCCATTCCCCGCCCGAATCCCGTTGAACCAGTCCAAACGGCCGAGCGCAGGGATACTGTCTACGATAATATTCAGCTTCCGGCGGTGGTGCATTCTTTCAAAATGCCGGCCCAAGGAACACCTGATTTCTATCCGATGAGCATGCTGACCAGCCTGCTTTCCCAAGGAGCCTCCTCCCGTTTCCAAAAAACAATTGTAGACCAAGAACAGAAGGCCGTGGCCGTGGGTGCTTTCCCGTTGGGCATGGTGGACCACAGCGTCGCCATTATGTACGGTATTGTCAATATGGGAGTGGGTCCAGATCAATTGGACTCTTCGATGCGTGCCCAATACCAAAGAATCCGGGATGAATTGACCGAACCCAAGGAACTTTCCAAGTTGATTAACCAACTTGAAAACGAACGCGTTGCCCAAATGGGCAGCGTTCAGGGCATCGCTGAACAATTGAGCGACTACGAGTTGTTTTATGGAGATGCTCATTTGATTAACACCGAATTTGAGCGTTTTCGCAAGGTGACACCGCAGGATTTGCAACGGGTCGCCCGACTTTACTTGGTTCCCGAAAATCAGGTGACTCTTTATTACTTAGCTCAACCCAAACCATAGACCCCACGCTTCTTATCCATCGACTCATGGCCTCTTTCTATTCCGAATTCAAAATTTTCCGTTTATTTCTCCTGATGCTTGGTTTGGTTGGTACCGGACTATGGAACGACTCGGTCCTTGCCCAAGGAACCAAGTCCCTACCCAAAGCCAAATCAACCAAAGAGCGCAAAACATGGCCAACCCCTGAACCAACGGCTCCCTTGGACCGAAGCGTTCGACCTGCTGCGGGTCCAGCTCCAGAGATTCGTTGGGCAGAAGCGGAGCGTTGGGAGTTGCCCAATGGACTCAAAGTCTTTTTGGTACGTAACACCAAACTCCCCAGGGTATCTGTTTCCTTGGTCTGGGACTACGATCCCGTTGCCGAAGGTTCCAAAGCAGGTGTTTCGGCACTCACCGGTGAAATGATTCGCAGTGGAACCCGCGATAAATCCAAGGAAGCCTTGGACGAGGCCATCGACGGCCTGGGTGCCACCCTGTCCACTTCGTCCAATGGACTCTACGCCTCCTGCTTGAGCCGTAACACAGCTCCATTGATGGGACTCATTGGAGAAATGCTCACCCAACCCGCCTACCGAGCCCCGGAATTGGAGCGTCTGCGTAAGCAGTCCATTTCTGGTTTGGAAAGCGAACAGACCAATGCCGAATCCGTTGCCGCCCGCGTTCTTCCTCGTTTGCTTTACGGATCGAACCATCCCTATGGTGAAATCCAAACGCAGAAAGGCCTTGAATCCATTCAACTCCAGGATTGTGAAAATTTCAGGGACCGTTACCTCCGACCCAACGTAGCGTATTTGGCCTTGGTAGGCGATATCGATCGAGCCACTGCCGAGTCATTGACCCGTCAACACCTGGGGCCATGGGCTGCAGCCGAGGTACCGACCCACAAATACCCGGTTCCTACCAACCCCAACGGTGTCAGGGTTGTGATGGTCGATCGTCCTTTGGCTGTCCAAACGGTGATTCGTATTGCCAACACCGTCCAATTGGTTCCGGGTTCACCCGACTACATCCCTTCATCGGTGATGAATACCATTCTAGGTGCCAGCGATGCTCGGCTCTTTGATAACCTTCGAGAAACCCATGGTTATACCTACGGGGCCTATTCCTCGCTGACCAAGGATCCCTTGGTCGGGCAGTTCCGAGCCTATGCTCAAGTACGTAATGCCGTTACGGACAGTGCGATTCGTGAGTTTTTTTATGAATTAAATCGGATTCGGGATACCTTGGTCCCCGCGGACGAACTCCAAGGTGTCCAGAATTATCTCAACGGGACTTTTTCCATTTCGCTGCAGAACCCCCAAACGGTGGCCGGTTTTTACATCGACCAGGAGCGCTACCGCATGTCCCCTACCTATTACAGGAATTATTTGCAAGACCTGGCCCAAGTTGATCAGGAAGCCGTGCAGTCCATGGCCCGCAAAATGATTCAGCCCGGGTCCTGCGTTGTTTTGTGTGTTGGCAAAGGCAGCGAAATCGCACCCAAACTTCGTGCCATGGACAGCGATGGAATGATCGAATGGATGGATTGGAACGGAGAAACGGCACCGGATCCCACAGCGCTGAAATTACCGGAGGGAACCACCCTAGCATCCGTCCTCGATAAGTACATTGCGAAGACTGGGGGTACCAAGAATTGGTCCAAAGTAAAAGGTCTTCGCACCACGATGGCGGCCACCCTTCAAGGGATGAATCTTGAAGTGACCCAGACCCAGCGGAACAAACCCGCTGCTTCCCTGACGAAGGTTCGTCTCAACAGTTCCATGGAACTATCATCGGATTTGTTTCTTAACGGAAAAATGTCCCGCAAGTCCATGCAGGGAACCAAAGAAGTGGAAGGTGAAGAACTGGCTCACGAAGCCATGGAAGCGACCGTCCTCCCCGAATTGTTATGGTTGAACGGCGTTCATTCCAAACTAAGTCTGGCCGGTGCCGTCATGGTAGACGGACAGCTCTGTGCCAAATTGGACTGGAAATTTGAGAATGGAACGCTGGAAAGCCATGTTTACAACCTCCAGACCGGACTGAAGGTTCAATCCATCCGGGTTTCCAAGGGTCCCGACGGCAAGGATGCTTTATCAACCATGGCCTACGATGACTACAGGGATTTGGGCAAAGGTCTTCAAATTCCTCACAAGGTCAAGATCAGCATGGGTCCTGAATCCATTGAGTTTAACCTCACCGAGGGAATCTTAAACCCTCGGTTGAGCGACGCAGATTTTAAGCACTAAGGTTTTGTTCCGGGGCTATAGTCCCGGGGTGGCAGATCCTGGAAGATGGAACGCAGTTCGTGGGCCTCGCTGGGTTTCATGCGACCCCCAAGGACCAAACGCAGTTGACGGCGGCGCAATGCCCCTTCGTATTGCTGAATTTCCTCGGGTGTTTCGGGATGCAAATCAGGAATGACGGTCGGTTGGCCTGCGTCGTCCACCGCCACAAAGGTGAAATAGGCTTGATTGCATAGGTGACGAATTCCCTGAGGGATATTTTCGCACCAAACCTCCAAGCGGACCTCCATGGACGTTTGAAAAGCCCGGGTTACCGTGGCCGTCATATTAACCAGGTTTCCCAATCGAATGGCGCGGTTGAAACTCACATTGTCCACGCTGGCCGTAACAACGATTCGGTTGGCATGTTTTTGGGCCGCAATGGCGGCACAGATATCCATCCAATGCAAAAGGCGCCCCCCCATCAGGTTGTTGAGCGTATTGGTGTCGTTGGGCAGAACCAGCTCGTTCATAACGGTCTGGGAATGCGTGGGAGTTTTGAAAGATCGAGTCATTTTAGGGAACCAAGATTTTGAAACGATGAAGATGCCCATCTTGGGTGAGCACTTCCAAAAGGTAAAGCCCAGAGGTTGGAATCCTGCTGGGTCGAAAGGCCCAGCGACGAACATGATCGGATAAATCATTCAAAGGGTCCATCGCTTCTGTTGAACCATCGATGGGTTGACCGCTCGAACTGAATAGGTTGATCCGCAATGGTTGGGATAAACTTTGAAAGATCAAGGACTCCTGCTGAGCATTCCAGGGATTGGGGTAACATTTATTAAGCATTCGAGAACTTGCAGGTGCAACCGAAGCGGGGTAACGAAAGGGTCCTCCCAAGACCGGCCGTATCATCCAAGATCCGGCAATCGAGGATTCCTCCCAGATGCCTTGGGTATTAAACCATCGATTGTAACGAACAAGCGTGTCGTTACGGTCCAAACCAATGTTTAGAAGACCGGGAGTTTCTTGTTGCCAACCTACATAAAAGGAGTCGGATACAGGCAACGGTGGGTCGATACCAAAAAACACAAAATGCCCGATGCTATCTCCGTACACCGGACGATACGGAATGTTTGAACGATAAATCTCGGTGGCTCCTCGGCCTCTTTCTTGGACTTGAGACCAGACCTTGAGCACAAAGAGCTCGTTGGAAGCGTTGGCAGCCGCTTGGGTGAAATACATCCAAACACCCCTCAGTGAATCGGGCCGGGCCAACCAAAACTTATTAGCGACTGAACCCGCCACCACATTGATGCCATACCCGGTCTCGGCTGTTCCATCATCATAGGCCAGGTAATTCCACCATCGAACCCGTTCGCGCAATGTGTCGTTGGCTGGATTCACATCCCCGTTCGCTTGCGTCCCGTATTCCAAAACCAGATCAACGCTATCCCCGCCGGCGATTGGAACATCAAAACGGGGATAAACCATCCCAAAATTTTGGGCCGTACCCAAATTGGGTAAGTTGAGGACTGGACTGCTAAACCAGGGAGCACCACCCCCGTCTTGAAAAACCTGGTAACGATGGTTCACCGATGTCGCAACACCGTTGTTGTTTAGATCGTACCCATGCAATGGGTTGAGGAATCGCAAGGTATCCGCCATGAATTGATCAAAGGGCATACTTCGGTAAGGCCGCAAATAGGTCGCATTGGTATGAACCGGAGAGACATCGTTGCGCAAGGAATCCCCTGCATTGCGGCCGCTGGTAAGTCGAACATAGTCCAAATGCCAAACATCCACCAAGCCCGTCAAAGAACCGTAAGAAGACCAGCGCATTGCAAAGCCATCGTAAAGAAATCCGGTATCCCGAACAGGAACCATGACGGTTCGAAAAGGCTGCAACGTCCCTCCCAAAGCAAACCAAACCCTTTGCCAAAGGCCTGAACGCGTACTGAATTCCAGCAAAAAAGAATCCACCGGCTCCGGGGACTCACACCAGCCCGCTGGCTGATACGCAAAGCTGAGGTACAAGGAATCTTGAGGCCCATACGAACCCAATCGAATCGGGAGGGATTGCAAACGATCGGCGCGTCCCACCGCCAGCAAGGACGATGCATCGTACGGGTAACCGGCCGAGTCCAATCCGTCAAAGGTCACAAAACCCTGGGATGGGGGCCGAACCGCCATATCGTTGTTACGGTAAACGGAAGCGTCGATCCAATGTGCGTAGCTAGGTCGAGGCCCGACATACGAAAAATCATCCTCGAAAGGCAAGTCCAAGGTGTCGTTGAGTCGCAAAAAACTAGAGGAGGATGTCCCCAAGGCCAGAGGATTTCTTCGTGGTGCAAAGGTTCCCTCTTGCCCCCAAACACTGAAGCAACCCAATAGACCGGCTATCCAAACCGGTAGAGCAATTAGTCGGCTAACCATAAGTCCACAAAATCCAACGCACGAATCTGCGATCCATTGCCCCCCGCCGTGGGACGTTGACGTACGATAAGGGCCTGGGTGCTATCCGCAATCGAACCCATGTAATAAACCGAACCCAGGGACAAAGAGGATTCAGCCAAAAAGATCCGGGCCTCGTCCAAGGTCAAACCGGTTAGGTTGGGGACTTCGACGAGGGAATCGGAATTGTTAAACCCTACCAACAAATCGATGACGCTTCCTTTGGGTAACATTTGACCCGCAAGAACCTCTCGACCCTTGTATTGACCTCCAAGAACAACTTGGTGGGCCAGGTCCGGCTTCATGATTAACTGCCCTACGACAAAGCCCTTGTTGGTCAAATCCATCGTGGCTTTTCGGAGCGATAAGTCCGTCAAATTTGGAACGGGCATCGAAGGCAAATCCGAAAGATTCAACGTCAGATAAACCGTGCGCCCGCTTTTGACCAAAAAACCTGGTTCAGGATCGCTCATCACAACGGCTGCAGGGTCCAAGCCCTCGGCAAAAACAGAATCCACCACCATGACCTGAAGGCCTCGCTCTTCCAATTCCCTCTGGGCATCCTCGATGGAAAGGCCCCGAAGGGCCGGAACTGCAATGGCATCGCCGTGCGATGTGTACCAACCCAATACAGCCCAGACGATGAGGGCCAGGACGGCGTTAACACCAACAAAAATCATCAAAAACCGACGAAAGGGATGCTGCATCATGGCTTGGGAAGGGATGGCAACAGGGCAGCTCGTTGAAGACCACGTTCAATGAGTCGCGCGATGAATTGGTGGGGCGTATGGTGAGCCAAGGCTGCTTGGTGATAAATGCACGTAGCGGGGGTCATCCCTGGTAAGGAATTAATTTCAATGATATGCACAACGGGTGGTCCAACGGGTGGAATCCCCACAAAGGCGTCGATGCGGCAATAGCCCTCCACCCCTGTCAATTCCGCGGCTCGGCGAAGTTCTTGTTGGACCAGTCCCATGATTTCGGATTGGCGAATGGGATCGCTCGAAAAACGAGCCGGGGTGATGTTGGTACCCTGGCCCGCAAGGAATTTTTCTTCGAGACTCAATATGCCTGAACCAGCAATGCTCTCCGAGGGTTCAAAAACCTCAAATTCACGCTGACCATCCGGCAAAGACCGAATCATCATGGCCCCGGTAATCTCCAGGAAATGATCGCCAGCCCGGGCTTGAATAAATTGTTCCAACAAAAATCGTTCCCCCGGCAGCAACAAATCTGGATGTTGGATACCCAACCGTTGAGCCGATTCCTCGGGCCACGTGTCTTTTTCTCGAAAACAAAGATGGGCATAGGCCTCCAAATCAAGGGAACTTTCCAATCGGCAAACACCGGTTGAACAACCGTCATCCACCGGTTTGGCAAGTAGGGGCCAAAGGGGCAATGCAGCAACCCAGGAGGGTCGATCATTCGAAAACCAAAATGCCTTGTCCACCATCCACTGCTCGGCCACTGCCATTCCATGGGCAGACAACAAACGCCCCGTCGCAAATTTGTCGATGGTCAAGGCACTGCTCACCGGTCCGGAACCATTGTAGGGCAAACCTAAACTTTCCAATCGCTTTTGGATTGAACCGTCTTCGCCCGGACGTCCGTGCAGTGCAATAAAAACAAAATCCACCCGCTGGGATAGTTCATCCCACGAAATCGGTACGGCTTTTTCCAAAGAATGAGGGGCATAAACAGAAAGCACATCCTCAAAATCCTTGCGGATGCGATGAAGGATAGGTGCTCGCTCTGAAATTTCCAAACCCCGGACGATGTCATCGGCATGGTCTTTGAGATGCAAATGCATGGGCAGTTGATGCAGCGTCCAATGCCTATCCGAACCGCTTAGGAACAAGCTAAGTGGCTCCATGTCCTCCATGGAACTTAGTTTTTCAAAGATATTTCGACCGGATTCGACCGAGATATGTCGTTCCGAGGAATAGCCTCCCATCAAAACGCCGACACGAAGCCGATTTTGGGCTGTAACACTGCGCTGCCCCACCCATTGATCCAACCTATCGGCCAATAAACGAGCCAGCGATCCTCCCGGTTGGGCCTTGATTCGGACATCCAGCGAAATGCGAATCAAATAAGTCAAAAAGGCCGAAGGGGTCAAACCCAATTCGGCGGCTTGTTGAAAGAAAAAAGAAGAGGGCATCATGCCCGATGTGGTATTGGGATCGTTAAGAACGATTCGTCCGTTGTTGCAATAAAAGCCATCAATACGGGCGTAGACTTCCAAATCAAACGATTGAAAGAGACGAACGCATTCATTGCGTAGTTCTTCGATGGCTTCTTCTGGTAAATCGATGGGTGTTTTTTTGCGCGCAAAGCCCGGCAAATACTTCGAGCGATAATCGTAAAATCGCGCCGTGGGTACAATCTCCGTGGGGGGTAATGCAGCCGCCGAACCATCCGGTTTTTGGAGCACAATGCACGAAAACTCCTTGCCAATCAAAATTTCTTCGATTAGTACCTGGGTTTCGGCATCCTCAGCCTCGAGATAACACAGGGTACCCGATGCCTGGGCTTGCAGCCACGCCATCCAGTCGTTGGGGTTTTCCCATCGAAGGTTATGCTCCAAGTCTCGAGCCGGAAACCCAGGTCCGCTCCGAAAATCGGCCAAGGATTCCAGTCCTGTGGGACCCAGACTTAGCCAGGAATCGCGCTCCAAACGCACACAAAAAAAGGCTCGATCCAAGGCTTGCTCCATCGCGTCTGCATGGGTCGCTGCTTCTAGAATGGACAAGCCCACACTACTACCTTGGTTGGCGGATTTAACAACGCAACCGTTGGGGAAATCTTGGAGGATTTGAGTGACGAGCACCTGACGATCCTCGGGTTTGGCATAGACCCAATCGCTCCGATCCACCTTGGCAAAACGAGGCACGTGCCATCCCGCCGCTTGCATTTGTTCTCGCTGTTTGACTTTGTTCATCCCCCAAGCACCGGCTACCGGACCGCAACCAGAATAGGGCAACCCTATAAAATCCAGCATGGCTTGAACCCGACCATCTTCCCCATTCCGACCGTGCAGGGCCAAAAACGCAAAATCAATCCGCTCGGGTAGTTTTTCCCAGGCTACAGGCTCGCCCACGGCTTTTCGCCAGGTTTCTGCTTGTTCGGCGCTGTAGGGGATTTGCTCGGCATAAGGTAACCAAGCCAAAGGCTGGGAAGGGCTTTGTTGAACCGGATAAAAATCCCGAAGACTGCCTTTGTACAAAAAAGACCAATGCAACAGAACCAGGTGACCAAAGGAGTCAACCAAAAAGGGGACAACCTCAAAAATGGATTTGTCGAGGGTATCGTAAACAGTCCTCCCTCCGGCAAAGGAAACCTCCCGTTCCCGGGAATTACCGCCGAACAAGACGCCTACACGGATTTTAGGAAGAGAGGGCTTCAAGGGTTGGCCTGATCGTGAAGGTATTGTTTGCGGTCCAAGAGGGTTTCGGTGGATTCGCGGCGGTCTGGATCCGGAACACAGCAGTCCACCGGACAAACCGCGGCGCATTGGGGCTCTTCGTGAAAGCCTTCGCATTCCGTGCATTTATCAGGGACGATGAAATAGACATCGTCCGAGACGGGGGTTTGCTGATCGGTGGCATGGGTGGTACTCCCGTCGGGTCTGCGAACCAAACCACCCAGGGCGGTACCCTGAGCGTAGGTCCAAGAAACACCGCCTTCGTAAATCGCATTGTTAGGACATTCGGGTTCGCAGGCCCCGCAATTAATGCACTGGTCGGTGATGATAATGGCCATGGATTCCTCTATTTTCATCGCAAATTTACGCTTTATCATGGCCTCCCCCTCCCCTTCCTTTGCCGAACTTCGAGAACCATTGCTGGCCTGGGGGGCATGGTTCCGTGAAAGCCCCCAGCAACCCTCTTGGGAGGGGTTGGCGGCCCAAACGGCGGCCCTTAATCCTTGGTTTGAGGAAGCCATGCTACGGCATGCGGTGGAAGCATGGTCCGAAGCTTTATCCCCCCGCGAAATAGAAGCCTGGCTGTCCGAAGCGGAGAACCTGGCCCCTAACGAACGAACAACCCGGGAAATCGGCCTGGTCTTGCCCGGCAACCTACCTTTGGTCGGTTTGCACGATGTTTTATGTGTTCTTGTATCGGGACACCGGGCCCAAGTAAAGCTTTCTTCGGACGATGCCGGTCTGACTCCATGGGCCTTGGAAGGCCTAAGCCGGTTTTGGCCACCGTTTGGTTCCATGGTTCAGGTGGTGGACCGGGTGGTCCGACCGGATGCGGTGATTGCCACCGGCTCAGAGTCCGCCCTCCCCTATTTTGAACAGTACTTTGGACACCTTCCACGCTTGATTCGAGGGCATCGAAATTCCACCGCCATCGTCTGGGGCGACGAAGAGGAGGCGGATTGGCAAGGATTGGCATCGGATGTATTCCTGTACTACGGAAAAGGCTGCAGGAATGTGAGCCGAGTTCTTGTGCCCAAAGGATACGATCCGACTCGAGTCCTGGACGGTTTGAGAACCTGGGAATGGAAAGGTGAAAACCATCGGTACCGCAACAATTTGGATTACCAAATGGCATTGCAAATCATTGATAGACAGCCATTTTTGCAAAACGGATCCCTGGTTCTGCGCCAAAACGCTGACCCTCGTTCTCCCCTAGGGGTTTTGCATTGGGAAGAATTCCAAAATCACAGCGAGCTCCTGGCCTTGGTCCAACCTTGGCTGGAACAGACCCAGTGTTTTGTTGGCAAAAATCTGACGGAGCGGTTGGATCCCCACGGTGAAATTCAACAATCCTTGGGACCGGAAAAGTGGAAGACCTTTCAAAAGCAATGGACAGCACCAGGGCAAACCCAAAAACCGGGATTGCGTCATTATGCCGATGGAATCGACACGATGGAATTCCTATTGAACCTCGACGAGCCCCTCCGCTAACCTAGGCTTCGTGCCAAATTTTTCGAAGAATTTCGACCACCTGGGCCATTTCTTCTTCGGTATTTCTTGACCCGAGCGAAAACCGAACGGCGGTCCGTTCCGGATGCATTCCCAGGGCTTCCATCACGTGGGAGCGACTTTGGGCACCGGAACTGCAGGCGCTACCGCCCGATGCGCAGACACCTTCAATATCGAGGTTGAACAACAACATTTCACCTTTGGGATGAGGCGGAAAAGACAGACTCAAAATATGCGGCAAACAAGAACCGCTCCAATCCCCGTTGAATTCCAAGCCTGGAATCACGTCCACAAGACCTTGACGAAGGCGTTCCCGGAGGCTTGCCAATCGAGTACGCCTCTCGTCCATGCTGTGTAGGGCTTTTTCGAGGGCCCTGGCCATACCAACAATTCCGGCTAAATTCTCGGTCCCACCTCGCATGTTCCGTTCCTGGGACCCACCCTGTATCAAAGGTCCCCACGAATGGCCTCCACGCAAATAAATGAATCCAACCCCCTTGGGGCCGTAAAACTTATGCGCAGACCCACTAATGGAGTGAATACCTAATTCCTGTAAATTCAACGGCACATGACCCACGGTTTGGACGGTATCGGAATGAAAAAAAGCCTGGTAAGTCCGGCAAAGGGCCGAAACCCTTTCTAAGTCCAAAAGATTACCCAATTCGTTGTTACCGTGCATCAAGGTCACCAAGGTTCGGTTGGAACTGCCTTGGTCCTGGGCAAGAAGGCTTTCTAAATCTTCCAAATCCATAACACCTCTCGAATCGTGCTTGACCCAATCCACTCGAATTCCACGATGGTGGGCCAAATTTTCGAGGGTGTGCGTGATGGCGTGATGCTCCAACTTGGAGGAAATAATTCGCTGAACATCACCCTGTTCCACAAGATATCGGCAAATCATATTGTCCGATTCGGTACCGCCCGATGTAAAGAACAATTCGGAAGGGGCACAGCCCAGCAATGCAGCCATGGTTTTGCGTGCCTTCTCGATTAAGATGCGGGTTTCTCTGCCCAAAAAATGAATGGAGGAAGGATTCCCGTAACATAGACGCATGGTCTCTGCCATTAAATCCACCACCTCGGCATCCATGGGGGTGGTGGCAGCGTTGTCCAAGTAAATTCGTGGGGTACTCATGGGATTAGAGGAGTAGAATTTGACGAGCCTTTTCGGCCAAGGCCTGGGCCTCTTTGAGGCTGGTCGCTTCGGTATAAATTCGCAAAATGGGTTCGGTATTCGATTTCCTTACATGGAGCCATGCGTTTTCAAGGTCAATTTTGAGACCGTCCTCCCAATTTTGTTGAGCATCCGCAAAGGCGTCGGATAGGCGCTGCAACAAAGCTTCGGGTCGCTGGTTTGGATCGAAAGACACCTTTTCTTTGGCCATTTCGTAGGTTGGGTAGGTATCGCGCAGGCTTTTGGCCGAACAGCCCCGAAGAGCAAGATGCGAGAGGAACAACGCAATGCCGACCAAAGCATCCCGTCCGTAATGCAGGTCGGGTACAATGACGCCCCCATTCCCTTCACCGCCTATCACGGCCTTGACCTGGCGCATGGTCCGGACGACATTCACCTCACCCACCGCGGAAGCGTAGTATTCCTGACCGTGACGCTGACATAGGTCCCGCAAGGCCCGGCTCGAACTCAAGTTAGAAACCGCAGGCCCGGGATGGATTCCTAGGATGTAATCTGCAACAGCCACCAAGGTATATTCCTCCCCAAAGAGAGACCCATCTTCGCAAACAAAGGCCAAACGATCGACATCGGGATCCACCACAATTCCTAGGTCAGCGGATTGACGAACGACTCCGGAACACAATTCTTCTAAATGCTCCCGCAAGGGTTCTGGATTGTGCGCAAAGCGACCGTGAGGCTCAGCGTTCAGGACATCAATTTGATGAACGCCCAATCGACGCAGCAAGGCCGGAACAGCCAGGGCCCCCGTCGAATTAATGCCGTCCACCATGATGCGCCAACCCATGCGGGCAATGGCTTCGGGTTGGACGGCAGGCAAAGCCATAATTTCGTCAAGATGCTCTTCCAGGGCTTGGTCATCTGTTTTGTATTGACCCAATTCATCCACCGATGCATAGGCTTTCATATCACCAGACTGCACCCTTTTTAACAAAGCAGTTCCCTCCTCCGATCCCATAAAACAACCCTGATGATCCAATAATTTGAGTGCATTCCATTCCCCTGGGTTGTGGGAAGCGGTGAGCACGATTCCACCGGCTGCTTGGACACGGGGAACCTTGGTCTCCAGGGTTGGCGTGGTGGTCAATCCCAGGTCCAATACATCCAAGCCACAGGCCATCAAGGTCCCGGTGACCAGACGACTGACCATTTCCCCCGAAACCCGGGCATCTCTACCAACCACAATGCATCGCCCTCGGTTGTTGCTCAAAATATATTCCGCGTAGGCGGTGCAGAACTTGACCAGGTCAACGGGGGTCAAACCCTCGCCGGGTTGGCCTCCGATGGTACCCCGAATGCCGGAAATAGAAGCAATAAGTGTCATTTTGTCCGAATTTATCTTGGATTGATGGGAAAAGACTAAACCGCTTTGGTTTCGACTGCCCACGAATACGACGAACGAGCGATTCCAGGCCAAAGGCCTTTGAAGGTACCATTCGCGGGACCGGCGAGGTACAAATCCGTAAAGGTGGCACCGTCGTATTGACCTCCCACTTTCATGAGGCCGCCCCGAAATTGGACCAAAACCTCGAAGTCTTGGATGGTCTCCACGTCGTCCTTTTGTTGCATATACAATAAAACACAAGCCACGGCGCCGGTACCACAGCTAAGTGTTTCGTTCTCGACACCCCGCTCGTAGGTGCGCACTCTCAAACGATTGGTATCCAAGACTTCCATGAAATTCACATTGGTTCCGCCGCTTCCAAAAAGCGCGTGTTCTCGCAATAGTTTGCCTTCCCTGAGGACGGGGTAATTGACCAAATCCCGAACCTGAACCACCAAATGCGGTGAACCTGTATGGATAAAAACCCCAACCTCAAGGACATTCCAAGCGCCGGGTTTGTTCATGCTAAGTCGGTATTCCTGTTCCGCGGTTCGCCACACGCGATGAATCCCATCGCTTGCCTCAAAAATCCCGGTTTTTTCGTCTCCAAAATACCCTTTCGAAAATCCAAAAGCAGCTGCACATCTCGAACCATTTCCACAAAGGGAACCCTCGCCACCGTCAGCATTCAGGTAATGAAGATAAAACGCCCCTGACTCGGTTCGCGGTGGCAACATAAGCAGAACCCCATCGGCGCCCACCCCAAACCGCCGATCACAAACCAAGGACATGGCCTCTTGATTCAGCCAAAACCCACTCTCAAGGCGTTCAGCCGTCAAAGGCAATTCGGTACGGGTTAAATCAACCAGGACAAAATCATTTCCACAGGCCTGGTATTTATAAAATTCAAAGGTCACGAGGGCTTGGAGGGTCAAAATTTGGTAAATGCAAACATACGATTCGGGTTGGTGTTTCGTTAAGGCAGTGTTCCATGGCCTTGCCCTGTTTGGCACGGTTTTTGGTACGTAGCATTCTAAATTCAAAGCAAAACACAGTACAATGACCAAAATACGTCAATGGGGTGGAACCCTGCTTGTTGCCTTTCTCGGAAGTCTTCTGGGTGCTTGGATCGTCTACGGTTGGTCCGGTCATGCCCCCTTTCCAACATCCGGCTGGAATACACCACCCGCCAGTCTAACCCATTTTCCTGAACACATTGTTGAACACCCTAATTTTGTTACAACGGCCTCCGTTGTGACCCCTTGTGTTGTGCACATCAAAACCAAAGGGAGTGAGAAAGGCTCCATGCAAGGTACCCTGCCACCGGGGATGGACATGTTCCGCGACTTCTTTAATGGTCCGGATATGATGCCCCGAGGGCCCTCCATGGGTTCTGGCTCCGGGGTCATCATGTCAGCTGATGGTTATATCATTACCAACAACCATGTCATCAAAGACGCCGATGAAATCGAAGTCATCCTCAACGACAAGCGGAGCTTCAACGGACAAGTCATCGGACAAGATCCCAGCTCGGACCTGGCCCTGATCAAGATTGAGGCCACCCTCTTGCCCTATGTCAAAACCGGAAATAGCGATGCATTGCAGGTCGGCGAATGGGTTCTAGCCGTCGGGAATCCCTTCAACCTGAATTCCACGGTCACCGCCGGAATTGTATCGGCCAAAGCCCGGAATATCAAC
Source organism: Bacteroidota bacterium (assembly GCA_027485465.1). Classification (GTDB taxonomy): domain Bacteria; phylum Bacteroidota; class Bacteroidia; order UBA7662; family UBA7662; genus SYHX01. The sequence goes on from JAIXRA010000027.1 coordinate 18,081, forward strand.
ATCCTTGGCGGGGGCACCAGCCTCGAGGCCTTCATTCAAACCGATGCAGCCGTCAACCCTGGTAACAGCGGTGGTGCCTTGGTCAATGTTCAGGGTGAATTGGTGGGCATCAATACCGCCATCGCATCCAGCACCGGTGCCTATCAAGGTTATTCCTTCGCGATACCCTCCAATTTGGTAGCCAAGGTTATGGAAGACCTCAAACAATTTGGAACGGTTCAGCGAGGATTCCTTGGGATACAGATTCGAGATGTGGATGCGGCCTTGGTTGAAAGCGAAGACCTCTTGGTCAATAACGGTGCCTATGTCGCCGATTTTATGCCCAATTCAGCTGCCGAGGAAGCCGGTATCCAAAAAGGGGACGTCATCACCAAGGTCCAAGGCCAGGAAATCCGGACAACGCCCGAACTCATGGAAATCGTAGGCCGTCGGCGACCAGGTGAAAAAGTTCAGTTGGAAATCAACCGTAAAGGAAAAACCCAAGTCTTTGAGGTCAAATTGAGAAATTCAGACGGAAAGGCCGAGTTGATCAAAGCGGCCCCCAAGGAGGACGATACAGCTTGGCTGGGAGCTCAATTGGACAAAGCCAGTCGCAAAGAACTGGAAAGCCTTGGATTGGCCTCCGGCATCAAAGTGACCAAATTGGCCAATGGAAAACTCAAAGAGAGCGGTCTGCGGGAGGGTTTCATCATCACCAAGGTGGACAAAGCCGAGGTCAATTCCCCCAAAGCGCTCAAAGAAATGCTCCAAGGCAAAAAGGGAGGCTTGCTTGTTGAAGGGGTTTATCCCAACGGAACCAAAGGTTTTTATGGGATCGAAATTCCCTAAGGAACCATCCTGTAGCGGGAGTGTCTAGAGCGTAAGAAGGTAGGCCAGGAGCGCTTCTTTTTGAAGCGAATCCCCTTGCCAGCGTCCGGCTTCACCGGCCCCATGTTGGTAATGTTCCAACACATTTCGGAGGGTTGCAGCCTGCCCATCGTGAAAATAGGGGGCGGTTTTCCCTAGGTTAAGCAAAACCGGGGTCCGTAGTCGTCCCCTGTCCTCCTCCTTCAAGGTGATAGCAGCCCTCCCCTCTTCCTTGGTCCGGTTTTCCAACGCCAGGTTGTAAAAAGCACCATCGGTTTTGCCTTCCCCGTTATGGCAGCGAAAACATCCGGCTTCCCCCTCAAACAGGGCTTTTCCCTTGGCAACCAACGGAGGATCTAACGGGGTATTCCCGGTGGATGCTTGACGACCTTGTTCGCTCAGGTCCAATAGATAACGATGCAGGGTCCGCAAATAAGCCGAAGCTGGATCGGTGCTTGGGTAAAGCCTTCCCAAAAGTTGATGGTACATTGGATAAGCCTTCAACTTTTGGTTGAGCGATCGAGGGTCAAAGGCCATATCCCCGTGGGCGGTGAGCGCAGCAAGGACCGATAGACTTCCGCTCCTAAGAGGCGGAACACCCCCATCCGCCATTAGTGGAAGGTCCGTTGGCAGCCCCCACAACGTTGGCGTATTTCTTCGAGTCTCACGGCCAAAGGCCCCGATGGATCGAGGCAGGGTATCGGCAAAGGCATGCTCTGGACGGTGGCAGGATGCGCACGAAATTTTTCCATCCGCTGAAAAGCGCCCATCCTCAAACAAGGCTTGGCCCAGAACGAATTGATCATGATCGGTAGGATCCGACGATTGGCAGGCGCCCAAACCACCGACCAACACAAGGATATGGGCTAACTTAAGGCGCAACAAAATGGGGATTCTGGGCCAGGGTTGTATCGGTCAGTGTATGCAAAAAGGCGACCAAATCGGCCTTGTCCTGAGCACTGAGACGTAGCCCCCCGGTTTGGACCCGCAGATTGGCGTTGAGGGTTGAACTGGATCGAATCCCGCTGTTGTAATGTTCGACCACTTCTTCCAGGGTCGCAAAGCGCCCATCGTGCATGTAGGGCGCGGTCAGTCCTACATTCCGCAACGAGGGTGTTTTGAATTTACCCCGGTCCGAGGCCAACCCACTGACGACTTGAAATCCGGTTTTGAGTACAGAGTCCAACCCGTTGTTTTCAAAGGTCCGATTGGTAAACAGCCCACCCCCATGGCAATGAAAACAATCTGCTCCCACCGGTCTCCCCGAACCGGGTGCGGAATATTCGCGCATAAAAAGATCCAAGCCACGCTGTTCAGAAGGTGTTAGACTGGCAAGTCCCCTACGGGATAAATCAAAGCGAGATCGATGCGATGTAAGGCTCAGGAGGTATTGTTCCAACGCCCATTGGAGGCGCTGAACCGTGATGGATTCATCTCCGAAGGCTTTGCCGAAAGCAACTCGATACCCGGCATCGCCGCTAAGACGATCCAAGGCCTGACCCAGGGGCAAGTGCATTTCGATGGGATCTTGGATGGGTTGCAATACCTGATCCCGAAGGCTGGGAGAACGCCCATCCCAAAAGAATCGATTGGCCCATAACAAATTAAAAAGGGGCATCGCGTTCATGGTACCCAAGGCTCCACCGACTCCCTGGCTGTAAACGACCGTATCGGAAAAGGCCCGGTCCGAATGATGGCATGAGGCGCAGGATATCGAATAATCCAAGCTGAGGCCCTTGTCAAAAAACAAGCGCTTGCCCAGGGCAACGCCCTCGACCGTTGGTGGATTATCCTGAGGCCAAGGCAGATTGGGAAACCCTAGCCCTTGGGGAGGTAGATCCGCCACAAAAGTCGTGGGTTTGGGATAGGCCGCCGGATCATCGGGACCGCAGGCGACCATCAAGAGGCTCAAAGCCCCTAGCAAGAATAGTTCGATCCGCAAGCCAGGCATCACAAATGAAATTTTTGGGAACAAATGAACTACAAGGGATTGACTCGGCCTTTCCAAACAAAAGCCGAGGCCAGGTTGTAAGCAAGTTTGGAGGCCACCCGATCCCCCAAGGAAGAATGCGAAAAGGAAGAGGAATCTGTGATATAGTGGGTATGGCTGCCATCAAAGAAGCCACGCATTTGGAGATGAACCGAAAGGTCCGTCTCAGGTCCCTCCAAGGCGAGGGGGGAAAACGGAAGAATCACGGTTCGTAACATTTCGTCTCCTCCCAAATGATAGGAAAAACCGCCGTTTACCGGCATCGATGGTCGCTGGTATTGTCCCTCCATTTTGAAGAAAATATAACCGCTGTTCCAATTCCAATGCATGTGGGCACTGCTAAGCAAAGAAAGCGGATGGCTGGGAGGCCAAGAAGCCGGATCGCTGTGGTTGAGCAGGGAGTCCAATCCAACACGAAAACGCAAGGCGGTGTAGGTACCGGCGGGAACCGAAGGAGCCAAACGCCAACGCGATTGGGTTTGACGCTCCAAGTCGGCATAAAAAACCGCGTTGGGGAATTCGAGCCAAGAACTATCGGTGCGTTGCAAGGCAAAGCCGCTGAGGTAATACTGGCAATGGTTGATCTCGACCTGATTCAGGAGGGTGGGCAACCAGGCACGATTCAGTTCCAATGCAGAGGAATCGTAACGATGGTCCAAACGAAGGTAGAGGCCTGCTTCGTTCGTCACAGGAGGATGAGGCTTGTGAGAATCGCAGGATTGAAGGGAGATGGCTAGCGCCCAAACGCCCCATAACACATAATGAAAGACAACCTTCATCGTTATTGATTTTCAGCGTTGTTGGTGTGGGGTGTCCGAATAAGGTCCGGTTCCTCTATGGACCAAAGGCATTGCATCCCTTCTCCGTCAAAAAGCATCCAACGTACCGGGGATGGGACCAAAACCAATTTGGCTTTGCGCGTTGAGCGGTCCGATAATTCCCAGTCTACCAAGATACCTTCATCCATGGGTAGTTCGTAGGCCCCTTCTTCGACCACGGAATCCCGGTAGACCGCCGCCATGTAGGCGGTTGGTAGAAGGACTTCCTGTCCTGGAAAATGGGCTTGGTGCAATTTCTGCAATAAGTTCTCCAAAAAGGCCCCGTGTTCACGATTGAAAGCGTCTTCGGCCTCCATCAATAGATCTTCGGCCTCGTCGTATTCCGGATCCGCGTAGCCTAATTCAGCGAGGCGGTTCCTCAAAGTGACCAAATTCAACAAATCGTCTTCAATAGGGTTGGTTTTCACGGCGATGTACTTGATTCTTCAAAAATACAACCACTTGGAGTGGCTAAGTCGGGATTTATCTTTGGGACATGACAATCAAATTTGGAACCGACGGATGGCGAGCCATTATAGCCAAGGATTTTACGGTTGACAACGTAGCTCGTGTTGCCCAGGGTACTGCCGAATGGCTTTTGAAGACGAATCCCTCCCCTTCGGTGGTCTTGGGATCGGATTGTCGATTTGGAGGCCGAATGTTTGCGGAAACCGTCGCCCTGGTGATGGCCCAAAACGGTGTCAA
>JAIXRA010000083.1 GCA_027485465.1 Bacteroidota bacterium
CATGGAACTGCTTGATAAACAGATTGCTACTATCCTAGGCTCGAATTCGTACCTTTGGGACCGCCTTGGGTCCGGTCCACGGCCTTTAACTCAACAACCCTAGACCGCTTCTTGTCCCAACGTCCCTTTCAGATCCCACACCAACCGTGAAATCCCCTCTCCAAAACAGCCTTTACTACGCCAAAGTCCTGCTTTTTGGGGAATACGGCATTATGGAGGATGCCATGGGGTTGTCCATACCATTTGAACATTTTCAGGGGCGTTTTAAAGCCGGCCCTGCCCTAAGCGAAGACCAAAAAGCCAGCAATGCCAGCCTTAAGTCCTTTGCGGCGTACCTCAACGGACTTACTCCGGCCGTTCCGGGACTGGACATGGGTCGCTTGGATCAAGATTTGGATGCCGGTCTTCATTTTGAATCCAATATTCCTCAAGGATTCGGTGTCGGAAGTTCAGGAGCCTTGGTGGCCGCTGTTTACGAGCAATACGGTCCTCAAAACCTGGATTTGAGCACCGCCCTCCAAGACCCGGACGCCATCCAGGACATCAAGGCCCGCTTGGGCCGGATGGAGTCGTTTTTTCATGGTCGCTCATCGGGTATGGACCCGTTGATTTGTTACCTCAAAATTCCCATGCTCATGGACCGCGACCGGCGCTTGGGTCAGGTCACCCTGCCACGCGAAGCACCGGACGGGCAAGGAGCCATTTTCTTGTTGAATACCGGGCAGCCCGGCGAAACCCAACCGCTGGTTTCAGTTTTCCTCGAAAAACTCAAACACGAAGGTTTCCGCCAAATGATCCGCCAGGAATTCAATCAGTATAACAACGAATGCATCAAGGCCTTTTTGAATGGCAAACCAGGACTTTTGTTCAAAAACTTACGATCCCTCTCCCACCTGGTTCTACAGCATTTTCAACCCATGATTCCAGAAAAATTCCGGCAGGTTTGGCAACAAGGAATCGACAGCGGGGTCTACTACCTCAAGCTATGTGGCTCAGGTGGAGGCGGTTATCTCTTGGGTTTTACGAGGGATCTTGAACAAACCCAGCGGTTGTTGGATGCCTACGAACTCCGTGTCATCCACCGGTTCTGAACCGGTAAGCCCTGCATCTAAACCCGGGGCCCGTAATCTTCGATTTTTGCGTGGACTCGCCTTTTTGGGCTTGGTCCGATGGTACAATTTGGCCATGGTGGCCGTGGCCCAATTGCTGGCTGCCGGTTTCTTGCTGGATCAGGCAACCTCGGTTGGTTGGCGCTTTTTGCTGGACCGGGAACTTTGGTTGATCGTGGGTGGAACAGCGTTGATGTTGGCGGGGGGGTACCTACTCAATGCGTTTTATGACCTCGAAAAGGACATGGCCAACCATCCGTCCAAGGTGATCATGGGCCGGGTCATTCGCCCTTCCCAAGCCCTTCAGGCATGGTTAGCCTTGAGTCTGTTGACAATCCTGGTCATCTGGCCGCTTGGCTTCCGTTTCTTGGCCTATTACGCCTTTTACGGACTGGGTTTATGGCTTTATTCCCACAAACTCAAACGAATCCCGCTCTTGGGGAATGCCGCCTCCATCCTCCTTCTGCTGGCCGCTTTTATGGCGTTGGTGCTCTATTACCGGGATGCCAATATCCCAACCCTCGTGTTTGTCTTCTATGTCGGGGTGCTGGAGTGGATCCGAGGTCTCATCAAAGACTGCCAAAACGTACGAGGGGATGCCATCTACGGTTACCGCACCGTGCCCGTCGTTTTGGGCCTGCGCAAAACCAGAAATCTTCTTTTGTTATCCCCCATTGGGTTCATACCGCCCATCCTTTGGCTATCGTTGTACGGCCGCGTTCATCCCTTCTTTCCTTACCTCTTGGTCGCCCAACTGGTCATGGTTCTTGGGGCTTTGGGCCTGCTGCTCAACTCCATGGCAACCCAACGTCTGCATACGGCTCAGCGACTCCTCAAAATCGTTTTGCTCAGCGCGATCGCCGGCCTTATGTTATGGTAAAGGCCCTGGGACCAACGAAGGAGAATCAGCATCCGGCAGCATCCGCCAAATCACGCAACATCTTGTAAAGAGATTCGACTGTGACCTTGTGCTGATAAACCATCTGCACGGTTGAACCCTGTTGACGCAAGACCCAGTTCCCAGGCTTTTCTTGTACCGCCTGCAAGACGGCCCCAAAAACAGGGCCTTGGTAATAGTCTTGCCGACTGCCGTCTGGTAGATGCGCTTTGAACATTTCTTTGCGCCAAATCATTTTTTCCAAACCCAAACGACCGCCTTGCATCCGTAAACGCATCAAAGCCAGCAACAACTGAGCCTGTTCAGGCAGTGGTCCAAAACGATCCGACAAACGATTTTCAAAGGCATCCAAGGCCTCTTCGCTCTCCAAATCATCCAGCTCTCGGTACAGACTCAATCGTTCGGTTGTGTTACGAACATAAAAATCCGGCAACAAAGCAGGCGCATCGGTATCCAACAAAACCTCGGTGGCCAGGGGATCCAAAGGTTGATCAGCATACAACTCCGCGTATTCAGTGGTCCGCAATTCACGAATGGCCTCGTCCAGAATTTTTTGGAAAAGCTCCAAACCGATCTCGGTAATAAACCCGCTTTGTTCCCCTCCCAGCATATTGCCTGCACCTCGTATATCAAGGTCTCTCAAGGCTATCTGAAAGCCGCTTCCCAATTCCGAATGCTGTTCAATCGCCTGCAAGCGACGCCTGGCCTCCTGGGTTAACGAAAAAAGAGGGGGCACAATCAAATAACAAAAAGCTTTGAGATTGGAACGCCCCACGCGTCCTCGCATTTGATGCAAATCGCTGAGCCCAAAATTTTGGGCCTGATTAATCAAAATAGTGTTGGCATTGGGAATATCCAACCCGGATTCGATAATGTTGGTGGC
>JAIXRA010000086.1 GCA_027485465.1 Bacteroidota bacterium
AAATGCCTTGACGACTCCTTGGCGTTCCTTTCTGACTTTGATTGGGGTCTTCTTTTTTTGGGGCTTCGTAGCGGCTTCCAACGATATCCTGATTCCTGTTTTCAAGCAGGCCTTGAATTTGGAGCAGGCCCAAAGCCAGATGATTTCCTTTGCATTTTATGTGGCTTATACGTTGGGCTCCTTGCTGTATTTGGGAGCATCTGCTTTATGGTCCGGTCCAGGACACGATGACCTTATCAGCCGCTGGGGCTATTCCAAGGCGTTGTCGTATGGTTTGTTGATTTCGGCTGTTGGAACGTTGTTGTTTATTCCTGCAGCGGACCAGGCATCGTTTCCTCTGCTCTTAGCTGGATTAATGGTCGTGGGTTTGGGATTTAGTTTACAACAAACCGTTGCCAACCCCTTGGTTCTTTTGATGGGTCCTGCCGCAGGGGGTTCCCAAAGGCTTAGCATGGCAGGTGGAATTAATAACCTCGGAACGACGTTGGGCCCCTTGTTGGTCAGTTATGCCATTTTTGGCCCGATGGGTGGAGAGGGTAGCACTGCAAATGCATCGTCAGCGGTGATGGATTTGTCAGCTGTCAAAACCCCCTATATGGTCCTGGGTGCCTTGTTCACGTTGGCGGCCTTGGTTTTCTATTTTAAAGACCTAGGCAGACCTACATCGTCCGGTTCAGCCAAAGGAGTTTCGGATGAAGGTAAACGTGTTTTTGCCCTGCCTCAGGTATGGGGAGGGATGATCGCGATTTTTTTGTATGTGGGGGTGGAGGTGGCCACTGCTTCCAACCTACCCGAATATCTCCGGGCAGAACTGAACCTTCCGGTTGAATCCTTTGCCCCGTATGTTGCCTTGTTCTGGGCGAGCCTTATGATCGGTCGCTGGACCGGTACCGCTGCGATGGTTCAGCAGGGGATCCTGGGGCTGAGTACGGCCGCTTCCAGGACCCTCATGCGTTTGGTGTTGCCTATCGCCGCCTTTGCGGTTTATATGCTTGTGACTGCCTTGGGAGGACACGATCCATTCGAGCATTTGGCGTTCTTGCCCGCTCTGGTGGTTTTGGTAGGCGCCGATGCCATCAGCGGTGGAAAGGCCGAGCGTCAATTGGCTTTGTATGCCGGTTTGGGAATGGTGAGTTTGGTGGTTGGTATGTTGGCCCCTCCTCAAGTGGGTGTTTATGCGTTGACGGCGGTGGGGCTCTTTTGTAGTACCCTGTGGCCTTGCATTTTTGATTTATCCCTCCGGGGTGTTGGGTCGGCTACGACCAAGGTGTCTTCGGCCCTCATCATGATGATTATGGGTGGAGGTTTTGTCTCGGTTTTGCAAGGTTATTTGGCAGATACGCCCTCGGTGGGAATTCGTGGGTCCTTTTGGGTGGGCGTTTTTTGCTTTGCCTACCTTGCTTTTTATGCGTTGGTTCTTGGGAAACCCCGAAACACAACAACCGCATCATGAACAAATACCATGGTCCCTATCGAAGTTTGGTCCTGATCTTGTTGGGTGCATTGTGGGGGTGGAATACGGCAAGCGCGTATCCATGGATTCCCATGCCCGCCCATCATCGTTACCTCAACACAACGATGCCGGTTCCTGGTCCTGGCCTACAGGTGGATTACCGAATGCGGGATTGGCAGGTTCAGGCCGAAAGCTGGCTGCAGGAAATACAAGAGCTCAGTCTCTCATGGAATGCTGGCCCTCCATTGCGAATACGGGTGGATAGCTTGGGTCCCGAAGATGCGGTGAACCTGATGGAGCTGGGCATAACAACGGATTGGCAATGGGACGAAGCCTATGTTTTGGTACTTGCAGAGGGAACGGCGACCCTTCGGGCTCAGTCACCCAAGGGTTTCTTCTACGCGACCCGGACCTTACTCCAAATGTTGGAATCGGATTCCATACGAGCCACCGGTTCCCTGCCGGCGGTCATGGTTTGGGATTTTCCCCGTTTTGCATGGAGAGGGATGCACCTGGATGTCGCGCGGCATTTTTGGGAACCCGACAAAATTCAGCAATACCTGAATTGGATGGCCCGCTATAAAATGAATGTTTTTCATTGGCATTTGACGGATGACCAAGGTTGGCGATTGGAAATACCAGAATTCCCCGGCCTGACCAAGGTATCCGCCTGGCGTTCGGCCACCCTGCGGGGTCGCCCGGTGGATGTGGAGGATTCTCTTCTGTATCGCCATCAACAGCACGGTGGCTATTATACAGAGGCCGAGGTACGGGCCTTGGTTCGTTACGCCGATTCCTTGGGAATTCGTGTAGTCCCCGAAATCGAAATGCCAGGCCATGCCAGAGCCGCTTTGGCCGCCTATCCAGCCCTTTCGTGCAGGGCCGATTCCCAAGGGGTCCCAGGGCATTGGGGTGTCTTTGAGGACGTTTTTTGTGCAGGAAACGAAGCCACCTTTGGATTTTTGACCACGGTGCTGGACCATGTTAGTCAGATTTTTCCGGATTCAGTCATTCACCTGGGGGGTGATGAATGCCCCAAAACCCGATGGGAGGCCTGCCCTCTCTGTCAGCAACGCATGCGGTCCTTGGATCTACCGGATGCACACGCCTTGCAATCGTGGTTCATGTCTCGCATGATTCAGCATCTGGCGTCCCATGGCAAATCGGCCATCGGGTGGGATGAGATTCTGGAAGGAGGATTGCCAGAGGGAGCAGCAGTCATGAGCTGGCGCGGCACCGAAGGGGGTAAAGCCGCGGCAAGGGCCGGCCATTCAGTGGTCATGAGTCCGGGCAAACCATGTTACCTCGACCACTATCAACACGATGGACCCGAAGAACCCTTGGCCATCGGTGGCATGAATCGCTTGGAGGACGTTTATACCTACGAGCCGGTGCCGGCTGATTTGGAGCCCGGTGCAGTCGGGTGGATTCAAGGAGCCCAGGGCAATGTATGGACCGAATACATGACGTCATGGGACAAGGTTGAATACATGGTGATGCCAAGGATGACCGCATTGGCCGAGGTCTTGTGGTCGCCTGCCTTGAACAGAACGGTTGGCAGGGGACGCACCTATGAACATTTCCGTGATCGATTGCGTAACCATGCCGGATGGATGGCGCGCCAAGGATTGCATTTTGCTCCGCATGGCTGGGATCCCTCCGTGCTCCCGGAACGACCCTCGAATTAGCTTCATCGATTGGTATGAAAAGAAGGGATTTTATTAAAATGCAGGGTCAGGGTTTGTTGGGTCTAGGCCTGGCATTGGTTTGGCCTGGCAAGGGCGCAGCCGCTGAGCCCCTCAAAGGAGGTGCTAAACCGATGGTCCTATCGACATGGGACTATGGGCTGCGAACCAACGAAGTGGCCTGGCGTCTATTGAGCCAAGGCGGTGCCGCCCTGGATGCTGTTTTGGCCGGAGCTGAATTCGCAGAAATGGATCCCGACAACGCCTATGTTGGTTTGGGGGGGTTTCCAGATCGCGATGGCATCGTGACCTTGGACGCCTCGGTCATGGATCATGGATATAACATGGGGATGGTAGCTGGACTCGAACAAGTCCCCCGGGCCGCCGCGCTGGCTCGGGCGGTGATGGAACGCACCCCGCACACCCTTTTGGTGGGCGACGGGGCCCTTCAATTTGCCCAGGAACAAGGTTTTGAAACCATGAACCTTTTGACACCTTCCTCCGAAGCGGCTTGGAAGCGTTGGTTAGAAACTTCACGTTATCAACCCGGGGTGAATGTCGAAAATCACGATACCATGGGCCTTGTTGGCTTGGATTCCCAAGGCCGCCTTGCCGGGGTTTGCACCACCAGCGGCATGGCCTACAAAATGCACGGACGGGTGGGAGATACCCCGCTCATTGGTAGCGGTTTGTATGTCGATCCCGAAGTAGGGGCGGTTGCAGCGACCGGTCACGGCGAAGAAATTGTACGTGCCGGCGGCTCACTCTTGGTGGTGGAAGGTATGCGCAAGGGTTTGGATCCCGAAGAAGCCTGCAGGCAGGTTGCTCAGAGAGTTCTCCAACAATTGCGTCACCGCGGCAAAGATCCGGCCCTGTACCAGGCTTGTTTTATGGCTCTCACCAAAGAAGGACAATACGGAGCCTGCGCACTACAGCCCGGCTTCACCTATGCCGTTCAGAATACCGAACAAGGGAACCGAATTCTTCAAGCCCCGCATGTCTGGTCCAAGCTTTGAGTTGGCTTGCTTCGATACCGATGCCGTTCTTTTGGGCTGTGCTAGGGGCGTGGATCGCTTGGAGTTGTGTTCCCAACGCGACCAAGATGGGTTGACACCGGAGGATGCCATGGTCGAGTTGGCTCTTCGTTCTCGACGTCATGGATCCCCGCGATTGATGGTCATGTTACGGCCGGATTCGGAGGATACCCTTTGTTCCGAACACAAGTTGAAATCGGTGACTGAAGCGGTTCGACGTTGGAAAAACGAAGGAATCGATGGTTTTGTTATTGGCTTTGCAGAGTTTTCTCGCCAAACCGGAAACTTGGAAATTGCCCATGAATGGCTGCAATCCATTTTGAAGTTGGCCCCCCAGAAGGAATGGGTTTTTCATCGTCTAATGGATCGCTTGCCGGACCCAGTTCAAAGTTTGAAGGTCTTGGAAACCATGGGTTTCCGGCGGGTTTTGAGCAGTGGTGGGGCACCATCAGCATTCGAGGGATGGGAAAATCTAATGGCCTGGCAGGCGGTTTGCCCCGGATTGGAATTGCTTGCCGGCGGAGGACTACGTTCAGGCCTTGTTCGAGACCTGATGAATCGTTACCCCAATCGGGATCGTTGGCCCCGAGCCGGATTGCATTCGTCTTGCATACCAGAGGGCTTCGACTCTGCGGACGAAGAAGAATTAAATCGCCTACTTTGGGTGCTAAAGTCATGAGGTTCCTACTTCTATTGGGGGCTGTGCTTGGAATCCTCCTCTACAAGGTCCAAGCAACCAAGGCTTCCCTCTCGAGTCAACCTTTGATTTTGGAGCCGACCACATCCTATGATTTAAAGAAAAACGGGGTTCGTTGGACCTTTCAGGCCAAGGGTTGGAAGCGTTGGCTACCCGCGAACGGTGGACCCCTCGGTTCGGTTACCCTGGATTTGGTACGCAACGGGGTCATCCTACATCCGTACATCGGCAAGAACGCCTTGGAGTCGGCGTGGGTGGGGGATTGCACCTGGGTTTACCGTGCTGACTTTGATGTTACGAATCTTTTGGGCGACTCCAAATTCATGCGATACGGCCACGACCTGGCTTTGGTGATGAGCGGGGTGGACACCTACGGTACCCTTTGGTTAAACGGAAAGCGCGTGGTTTCTTTTAGGAATCCGCACCGGACCTATACCGTTCGATTTCCATTGCAATCGGCGAAATCGACGACCCAAGAACCGGTTTTGATTTCAGGAAGAAACACCCTCGAATGGGTGCTTGAGCCTCCACTCCAGCGAGTCCAAAGGGCTGCTGAACAGTCCGCCCTGCCACTACCTGGAGGGTTATGGCTGCACTCTCGCAAAGCGGCGTATCAATTTGGTTGGGATTGGGCCAGGCCTATGCCCTCCGTGGGTTTAAGCGGCTCCGTGGTTTTGCAAATAATGGGGGATCCCTTGATTCGGCGCCTGCGCCAAGGTCTGCATGTTCGCACCCTTGCGTTGGATTCCCTGCATCGTTGGGCTCGCTTGGAATGGATGGGTGGGGTTCCCTTCGACTCGCTGAAAGGTTGGCACTGGGAGCTCCTAGGCCCCGGAATCGTCGCCCGTGGGGGATGGGAATCCCAATCCTTTGGGATGGAAAATCCCCCTTTGTGGTGGCCATCGGGCATGGGGGAACCTGCCATGGTTGGGGCGGTGTTGAACCTAACGGATGAAATGGGGCGGATCCGTTTAAGCGATTCCTTGCATTTTGGGATTCGGCGTGTTGAATGGGTGCAAGAGGTGGATTCTGGGGGGCGTTCATTTGGGTTTAGGGTGAATGGCAAAGACTGTTATATCAGGGGGGCCAACTGGGTTCCCCATGATATTTGGCCAGCGGAAGCGGATACCTCCCGTAACATGGTTCTTTTGGACAAGGCCGTTCAAGCCAATCTCAACCTGTTACGAGTTTGGGGAGGTGGGTTCTATGCTTCGGAGGATTGGATGAATCGTTGCGACCGTTTAGGCTTGATGGTTTGGCATGACTTTCCTTATGCCTGCGCCATGTTCCCTTTGGATTCGGCTTTTCGCGAAGAGGCCTTGGCCGAAGCCCAAGAACAGATCCTACGGTTGCGAAAGCATCCGGCTCTGATTCTTTGGTGTGGTAACAATGAGAGCGAAGAAGGTTGGGTGAATTGGGGTTGGGTGAAGGAAATGGGTTATTCGGAGGCTGATTCGATGCGGGTATGGCAGGCGTATCGCGATTTTTTTCACAGGGATTTGCCCAAACTGGTTCATGAATGGGATGGGGATCGCCCCTACCATCCATCTTCACCGGCCAACGGTTGGGGTCGTGATGTCGCTTATCGGGAAGGCGATGTACATCAATGGGCTGTTTGGTGGGGTATGAAACCCTTTCGCCATTACGGGGAACGAATCGGTCGCTTTGTTTCGGAATTTGGTTTCCAAGGATTTCCAACGCTTGAATGCATGAAGGAATACGGGTGGGATCGCTTTGTTGATTTGAATGATTCGGTGTTACGAATTCACCAAAACCATCCACGGGGTTTTGAAACCATCCGGGATTATTTGCGTCGGGATTATTTGGGACCCTACGCGCAACGGGCCGATTCGGCTACCGACCTCGATTGGATCTATTGGTCTGGTATGTTGCAATCGGATGCCATGGAATTTGCGATCCGAGCCCAACGACAAGCCCATCCGCGTTGTGGTGGTTCGATTGTTTGGCAATGGAACGATGCTTGGCCAGTTGTTTCGTGGAGCCTCTTGGATTACTCGGCCCGTCCTAAGCCGGCTTGGTTCTCGGTGCGAAGAGCTTATGCGCCTACATTGCCGGATTTGCCTTTGGGTCAACCGGATACAATGTGGAATTGGCCATGCAGTATGGATCAAATTTCCCATCGTTGGGAGCATATTACCTCCGATTCAGGGCGATTGATTTTGCGTTCGGCTGTTCCTGTTCACCGCCTTTGGTTGCAAGCGGATGGGTTGGTTTGGGGGGATAACAGTTTGGATTTAACACCTCATACCGATTGGGCCGTTCCTTACAAAGGTCCATTGCACCGTATTCAATCGGTTGAAATTCATCGTTGGTGTCCGTCTCATCACGGGGTGGATCGAACCACCTTGACCAAGGGCTATGTTCCCAACACGGAACTACCTGAAAGGATCCTGCCTCCCTATTAATTTGCTTCGCTATTCAATCGTTTAGAACATGAAACACGTTCGGATCATTTTGGTGTTATGGATTTACCTTCTGATTGGGTCGTCTCGAGCACGGTCGCAGTCGGCATGGGTAAGGCCTTTGGTAGGGACCGATGGCCATGGGCATACCTTTCCGGGGGCGGTTTGGCCTTTTGGGATGGTGCAATTATCCCCCGATACCCGTATTGACGGTTCTTGGGATGGATGCAGCGGGTATCATTATTCGGACTCGCTGATTTATGGATTTTCGCATACCCACCTGAGCGGAACGGGCGTAAGCGATTACGGTGACTTTTTGCTCATGCCTTCTTCCGGATCTTGGTCCTTGGATCCCGTTCGGTATCGAACGGCTTTTCGTCATGAGGATGAAACAGCATCCCCGGGGCATTATTCGGTGAAATTAGCCAACGGGATTGCTGTAGACTTGGTAGCAGGTCTTCGTTCAGGCCTGCATTCCTATCGTTTTCCTGAAGGAAAAAAAGCCTATGTGCTTTTGGACCTTTTGCACCGCGATCGTTTGCTCGATGGTCGAATCGAAAGGGTGGATGCGTACCGATGGAGGGTCTTTCGTCGAAGCGAAGCCTGGGCCAAGGATCAGCATGCCTATGCTTTCATTGAATTCTCCGAGCCGGCGACGGTTGTTATGGACTCTGCATCCCTCAAGGTGGTTTGGTCTTTTGAAAACATCCAATTAGCCAAAGGTGCGGGAGAGCCACGAACCTTGAGGGTCAAGGTGGGCCTGTCAACGGTTGATGGGGAGGGAGCGCAGTTGAATTTGCGTTCCGATATCGCAGGATGGAATCGAGAATTGCTTTTGGATTCGGTTACCAAGGCTTGGGATCAAGCCCTGTCGGTGGTGGAAGTCAAGGACCGTGATTCGGCCAAAATGCGAACCTTTTATACGGCTTTGTATCATTGTTTTATCCATCCCAGCCTGGCCAGCGATGCCGATGGGCGTTACCGGGGAAGGGATGGTCGCATCCACCGAGCCGAAGGATTTCATTATTACACGGTTTTTTCACTTTGGGATACCTACCGTACCCTGCATCCTCTTTTGACGCTCGTGGATCCTCTGCGTACCAGGGATTTTCTGTTGACCTTTTTGGAACAATTCAAGCAAGCGGGGCGCTTGCCGGTATGGGAATTTGCTTCCAATGAAACCAATTGCATGATTGGTTATCATTCTGTATCGGTGATTGCGGATGCTTTGGCCAAAGGTGTTACGGGCATTGATACCCAATTAGCTTGGGAAGCTATGATGCATAGCGCCAACCAGGATTATGAGGGCATTGCTTGGCTGCGGGATCACGGACACCTTAGCGTGGAGGCTTGTTCGGAGTCGGTCTCCAAAAATCTGGAATACGCCTACGATGATTGGTGTTTGGCCCAAACGGCTCGTTTGCGTGGTGACCGAGAGGGGTACCAGACGTACCTGCGCCGTTCCGGATCATGGCGCAATCTTTTGGATTCGGCAACCGGTATGATGCGCCCGCGCCAAAACGGGCAATGGTTGACCCCCTTTGACCCCCGGGAGGTGAACAACCATTACACCGAGGCCAATGCTTGGCAGACTTCGTTTTATGTGCCACAGGATGTTTTCGGCTGGATCGAAGCCGTCGGTGGTCCTCAACGCGCGGAGGCCTTGCTGGATACCTTGTTTGGGACCGGTTCTCAAACCAGCGGTCGGACCCAGGCCGATATTACCGGTCTTATCGGGCAATACGCCCACGGCAACGAGCCTTCGCATCACATCGCCTACCTCTACCATTACTTGGGTCGTCCCGAAAAAACATTGAAATATGTTCGTCAAATCCAAAACGATTTTTATTCGGATCGGCCCGACGGATTGGTGGGCAACGAGGACTGTGGTCAAATGAGTGCTTGGTACGTGATGAGTATGTTGGGACTTTACCCCGTAACACCGGGTTCGACCGAGTGGGTTTGGTCGGTTCCTTCGCTGGAATCCTATCGCCTTCAACTCCCTAACGGACGTTCATTGATGGTAACAACGGATCCTTCTTGCATCCGGGGAACCCAATGGCCGGATCGAAGAATCAACGGACATAGATCCACCCAAGCCTTGGCGCTGGAGCATGCGACTCTGATGGAAGGGGGTACCTGGACCTACGGCCCAATGAAAGAGGCTCCTTGGGCTTACGATCTGCCCAAACGATTGGAGTCCACGGAGTTCCACAGGGCCCTGCCGCTCATTGAATCCGATTCGAGAATTTTTGGAGATTCCCTTCGTGTGACCGTTCGTGTTCAGGGGCCTGGTCAACAAATTCGGGTGGCCACCGGTGGTTTGGATCCGATCCAAGAGGGTCAACCGTACACAGGTCCCCTGGTTTTGCGTCGTTCGGATACGGTTTCCGCGGTTGGTATCGATGCGGAGGGTCGCCCGGGCTTTGTATCCACCGCGGTCTATCGTCGTGTGGACCCACGGCTCCAAGTTCAGGTGACCCATGCCCCCAACCCGCAATATGCAGCAGGTGGTGTTTTGGCTCTGGTTGATGGGGTGGAGGGGGAGAAGGATTGGCGCAAAGGCGCCTGGCACGGGGTGCAGGGTTTGCCTTTTGAGGTGGTTTTGCAATGGACAGAGCCTTCATGGGTTCGTTCCATTCAAGCCGGGTTCTTACAGGATGTGAGGTCTTGGATTGTTTTTCCGTCCAAGGTGACCTATTGGGGTCGGAGCGATGTAAACCAAGAATGGCAATTCCTGGGTAACGTGGAGCCCTCGGTAGGGGTGGCAGATTTATCCGTTCTCCGAAATGATTTGGGCATCGATTTAAAAAAGCCGTTCCGGTTGAGCCAACTCAAAATCGTGGCTGAACAATTCGGGCCGTTGCCCGCCTGGCATCCGGGAGCTGGAGGTGAGAGTTTTATTTTTGTAGACGAAATCCGCTGGGCAACAAAGGACTGATAGGGGCGAAGATTTACCGTGTCAGGGAGCCAACCTTTCCAGAATCCAGGGCTCTTTGGCGTCTGTGCGACGGTAACGAAGGCGATCGTGAAGGCGATTGGGGCGACCCTGCCAAAATTCAATTTCCAAGGGTAATAAACGGTATCCGCCCCAGTGGGGTGGGCGTGGGATGGGTACATCCGCAGCATAACGACTCATCGTCACGTCCATGATACGGTTCAGTTCGGTTCTGGAAGCGACCACTTGGCTTTGGGGACTGGCCCAGGCCCCGATACGACTTCCACGGGGACGACTCTGGAAATAGCGGTCTGATTCCACCGAGCTAATCCGGTGAACATTCCCCGCAATTCGTACCTGCCTTTCGAGGACATCCCAAAAAAAGGTCAGGGCAGCACGCGGGTTCTCCTCCAATTGTTGGCCTTTGTCGCTGTTGTAATTGCTAAAAAAAACAAAGCCATCTTCATCGACGCCCCTCAAGAGGACCATCCGTCCTCGGGGTAGTCCATCCGAACCACAGGTTGAAAGGCAGGCCGCATTGGGCTCCTGCATTTGAACCCGCACGGCCTCGTTCATCCATGCATCAAATTGAATCAACGGATTGGTATTCAATTCATCACGCCGGAGCATCCTTTCGGCATATTCTTTGCGCAGCAATTGCAAGGGATCGTTGACGTTGTTCATCGTTAAGATTTATTAAAGGTAAGGCCCCGATGATTCAAAGCGCAAGTCACATTTTATGTTTGCCGTGTGAAGCCAACCCAACGCGATCCCCATGCCCGTTCGTCATCAGACGCCAGTCAGGATCCGTTGCGGCCGGGCGATTTGTTGCTGGCCGACCCTTTTATGAGCGATCCATCGTTTGAGCGTTCGGTTGTTTTGGTTTTGCATACCGATTTGGAAGGTCAGGAAGGATTAGGTTTGGTTCTGAATCGCCGATTGCCGGGTGAATTACCTGGTTCGCCCTATCGGAGCGGGGGACCGGTTGAAATCGACACATGGTTTGCATTGGAATTGCACAATCTTCATTCATCCCGTGTTGAATTGCGTTTTACCCAATTAGGTGATGATACGGCCCTGGAAGGGTATCAAGGGGAACTATTAACCGAATCAGCCCTCCAGACTTTTAGAGCCTATTTTAGGGGTTATGCCGGTTGGTCTCCGGGCCAACTCCAAGAAGAATTAACCCAAAAGGCCTGGATCCTATGCCGTTGTGGATTTGATTGGTTTTCCTCCATGGACCAAGATGATTTGTGGTCCTCCTTGTTGATTGGTATGGGCGGTGAGTACGCAGCCATGGCTCGATACCCCCGCCACCCCAACCTTAATTGAAACTTTCGTACCCCATGTTCCCCAAGATTCGATTTTTATTCCCGGTTGATTTCCAGCCTATTCTTTGGATGATTTTTGGATGGGCTTTGGGCCTCGCGGCTTGCTCGCCGCCGAAGCCCAGCGGAGAACTATGGGCCTTGAAAGGTTCGACCATGGGCACCACTTACCTGGTGAAGGTGGTGATCAGCGAGAAGGGTCCCCAGGCTCCAAGCGCGTTCCAATTGGATTCAGTTCTGGAACGGGTTAACGCATCCCTAAGCACCTATCTACCCACATCTCTGCTAAGTCGGTTCAATCGCTGTACCCAATGTTACCAAGTGGACTCGATGATTATCCGGAATTTCAAAGCTTCTCAGCAGGTACATCAGGCCTCGTCTGGGGCCTTTGACCCTTCGGTTTATCCCCTCGTCCAGGCTTGGGGATTCGGCCCTCAACCCAGAGCGGGGGTTCCAGATTCGGCCTTGGTCCGTTCGCTGCTCTCACTGGTGGGTCTTGAGCAGTTTCGATTGCAGGGGGATTCGCTCTGCAAAACAACCCCTGGGCAAATGTTGGATTTTAGTGCCATTGCCAAAGGCTACGGGGTGGATGTTGTGGGTTGGTATTTGGAGTCGTTGGGACATCAAAATTACCTGGTCGAAATTGGCGGTGAAGTCAGGGCCCGCGGCGAAAAGAACCCCGGTCAGCCCTGGACCGTGGCGGTCGAAAAGCCCATTGACGATCCATCGGGCGTGCAGCGCGATTACTTGCTTCAATTTCCATTGAACAACCTCAGCATGGCCAGCTCCGGGAATTATCGTAATTTCTTTATGCATAACGGCCAAAAAATGGCCCATACTCTTCAGGTGTCCACCGGTTATCCTACCCCCACCGATGTCCTCGCGGCGACGGTTGTCACTGAAAATTGCATGATGGCCGATGCCTATGCAACAGCATGCATGGCATTGGGTTGGAAAGAGGCCATCGTTATGCTCGAAAAACATCCAGAAATCAACGCGATTTTGGTGGGTTCAACCCAGAACCCTTCCCCCAAGGCCCCGTACCGGCTTTATGCTACACCCGGCCTGCGCGATGATCCTTTTTATCAGGATTGGGTGGCGGGGCAGCGATCCAAGTAGCGGTTCGGGCAACCGGCACAATCCACCCCGCGATCTCTTAGCAAAGGATTGTGCGAAGAGCATGTCCCGCGGAATTCCCCTTTTTTGATAAAAAACATGCGTATCGCCAGCCCAGCAAAGCCAAGGCTCATAAAGACCAACGTCAAAACAAAAACAGGTAACAAGGTTTCCATAACAACCCCAAAGTTAGGCAAGGACCCGCTGCACCCGGGCTGTATTTTTGGTTTTCCACTTCGATCCTCCTAATATCGTTTCCTCATCCGCTCGTATCCTATTCGCCATGCCCCAGGTACTTCCTTTAACGCCCCCCGCCGCGGGCGCACCGTATCCTTCGAACGACCCTGCATTGGCTGCCTTCGAGCGGCTGCGATGCATCATGGACCAACTCCGGGAACATTGTCCCTGGGACCGCAAGCAGACCTTTGAGTCTTTGCGTTCGCTTACCATCGAAGAAGTTTACGAATTATCCGATGCCATCGCAGAACGAGACTGGGCCGGGGTTTCCGGTGAGATGGGTGATCTGTTTTTGCATCTCTTGTTTTATGCCAAATTGGGCCAAGAGGACGGCAGCCTGGAGCTGAGCGAATCCTTGAATGCGATGTGCGCCAAGCTCATACGCAGGCACCCACACTTGTATTCGGATGTTCAAGCCGATACCCCGGAGCAGGTCAAAGCCAATTGGGAAAAGATCAAGCTGCAGGAGGGTCGACGCTCGGTCCTTGAAGGGGTACCTCGTTCTTTGCCAGCCTTGGTCAAAGCCATGCGCGTCCAAGAGAAAGCCGCCGGGGTTGGTTTTGATTTCCCTACCATGGAGGATGTTTTGGCCAAAGTCAGGGAGGAATTGGACGAAATCTTGGCTGCCGAAAATCTCGAACAAAGAGCGGAAGAATGGGGAGATCTGATGTTTTCCTTGGTGAACGCAGCCCGTTTCGCGGGAATACCCGCGGAAAACGCCTTGGAGGCAGCCAACCGAAAATTTATACGCCGATTTGAGGCGATCGAAAACGAAGCGGCAGAACAAGGAACAAGCATCACGGAGATGTCGATGGAAGCCATGCAGGCGGCATGGGATCGTGCGAAGAAAAGTCCCTATTGAAGGGATCGATTAACCCAAGTAACTCTTGAGCATTTTGGAGCGCGATGTATGCCTCAAGCGCTTCAGTGCTTTGTCTTTGATTTGACGTACCCGTTCACGGGTTAGATCAAAACGATCTCCTATATCCTCCAAAGACATGGAGTGATCAATTCCGATTCCAAAATACAGTTTGATGACTTCTTTCTGTCTTTCGGTCAAGGTGGCCAGGGAGCGTTCAATTTCGTTTGCCAAGGATTCTTGCATCAAGATACCGTCCGATTTGGGGGCATCTTCGTTAATGAGGACATCCAACAAGGTATTCTCTTCGCCTTGAATAAAGGGCGCATCCATCGAGATATGACGGCCACTGATGTTCATCGTGTTTTCGACTTCGTCTGTCGAAACATTCAAAAGATTGGCCAGCTCGGAGACCGAAGGATCCCGCTCGTATTTCTGTTCTAATTGCGAAAACGCCTTGGAAATTTTGTTAAGAGAACCAACACGATTCAGGGGTAAACGAACAATACGTGAGTGCTCGGCCAGGGCCGAAAGGATGGATTGACGAATCCACCATACCGCGTAGGAAATAAACTTAAAACCACGGGTTTCGTCAAAGCGCTTGGCGGCTTTGATGAGACCAAGATTTCCCTCGTTGATCAAATCGCTCAAGGTGAGCCCTTGGTTTTGATATTGTTTAGCCACCGAAACGACAAAGCGAAGGTTGGCTTTGGTCAACTTTTCAAGCGCGACCTGATCGCCCTCCCTGATTTTCTTGGCCAGAACCACTTCTTCATCCGGGGTAATCAGGTCAACTTTTCCAATCTCCTGAAGGTATTTCTCAAGGGATTGGCTTTCCCTGTTGGTGATGGATTTGGTTATCTTGAGTTGACGCATCGACATAGGCCGGGTCGTGGGGGGTTAGGGGTGGTAGTGGAGTGGGTGCGGTGGAAGCAGGTTTGGGGTTATGATCTTTGGGGAACGCAGAGACCATAAAATGTGCAAACCGCAAAATTACAATAAAAGTTTCAAAATTCTAAACCCTCTTGCCCCAAACTTGTTTTCTAAATGGTTTTATCTCTCTTTTCGATTTTATCGCCTCTTCTTTTAATTAATGACCCGTTTTGTTTATGTCCCTTAACGATCCCGATCCTGCAGCCTCTTCCGACCCCCATGATTCGAATTCGGTGCGATGGGGCCTATCGGAGGTACCCATGCACGTAGGATCGGCCATGATTCGACCGGAGGACCGAGGTAAAATCAAGGCTGTTGCACTCCAAAGTGCACAGAATCAGGCTCAGCAACAAATGGCCATGCTCAAGCGTCAAGCCGAGTCCCTCATGGAAGAAGCCCGACGCATCGAGGAGAGGCTTCGCTTATCAGCCCAAATTTTTGAGGCCGATGTGAATTTCACTCCTGTTGTAGGCCAAATCTACCACCTCTACAATCGGGAAAGCGGTAGCAAATTCCTCTCCTTGATTGGTCCCCGTCAATGGAGCGAGCGCTCCAAGCCCTTGGAACATTTGGGTACTTTTCGGTATTTAGCCGATTCGACCTGGGAACCGTTTCCGGCGGTCTGAGTTTTCGCATCGCATCCTCTGTTCCTGTGACGGGAACTTGTGA
>JAIXRA010000125.1 GCA_027485465.1 Bacteroidota bacterium
CCAGGCATGCGCATTCCTTCCGGGTTCGACTGCGTGTTTGGAATTCTTTTGGGGCCAAAGACTTGAACGGTCGCATCCCATTCCCAACGCTTTTTGGTTCGGTAGGACCAATTGAGCATGGCTCGATGGGATGGGACCATGGGCCGCTGGAGGCGCCTCGATTCCCCGGTCAACGGTGGAAGCCCTGTCGGTGAAGGCATCGCATAATCGGTTTGAACGTCTTGCCAGCGGTAAGCCAAACGAAGTTCTTGCCGTTTCAAAGGCTGTAGATGCAATTCCCATTGAGCGTTGCGACTGTACGAACGACCTTGGAGGTTGTACAACCACAAGGCCTGGGGATCGCGATCAAAATCAACCACCACCTGACCCGAAAACTCCTGATGCTGAACATCCAGACTCATGCTCGCGTTGCGGTAATTGAAGCGGAAATCATGACGAAAATGCAAACCGGCATACCACGAAGACTCAGGATTCAAACCATAAGCCGACGAACTTGGACGACCTACGCTACCCACCTGAGAGGGTACCAACCGCAAGGCCCTGGAACTCACAAGCGCTCCCTGATTCTCCGCCCATACCGATGCCACCCGGAACCCCCTTCCGATCCCCAAACGCAGCTGATCCTTGTCGGTAACATCGTATTTCCAATGCAAGCGAGGGCTGAACTGCCCTCCAAAAAGACTATGATAATCCCATCTAGCCCCTATCACCCATTGTTGACGATGCCGGTCCAGGGTCAATTCTCCGAAAACACCGGGAACTCTTTCCACCCGATGGAACGCTTGACGCGCATCCGATCCAAGCGGTATCGCCAAGGTATCCACTTCTTCGTGGTAATCATCGCTCATCATTTGAAATCCAACCCGGTAACGGTTGCGGCTTTCTTTCCAAACATCCTGGTAAAGAACCTGCAACATTCCTGAATTTTGCCGGCCTGTATAGGTTCGGTAACCGTAACGATGATTCAATTGCGTGGTACCCAGACTCCATAACATACCAAGAGAACGATACCGGTGCGCCGGAAAAACATAACCCACCTTCCCGAAGAGTTCGGATTGATCCAAACGATTCTTTAAACCGTATACGTTGATCTGCTCCAAAAAATCCTTGGAATGGTCGAAGGCAACTTGCCCCCCGTTCCTGCGGTCACTGACGCGACGAAAATTGATTTGGCCCGTCCATCCTTGACCATCGTTGTAAAACAACCTGGCCAAACCATTCGCCTGATGCCCTCGTGGAAGGTCCATAAAACCATCTCCGTTGATATCAGGTGTCCCATCCATTCGATTTCCATGAAGGAGTAAGGCCGAGGTCCATCGAGGTGACCAACGGGTCGAAGCCACCGCATTGACCTCGGAACGCCCCATTTGATTCAGGTAACCGTTCAAAAGCAGGGGCTCGTCGAGGTTGGGTTTCTTGAATTCCAAATTGATTTGGCCACTCATCCCCTCAAAGCCGTTGACCGCCGAACCTGGACCTTGGGTAAGCTGTATCTCATCCAACCAAGTCCCCGGAATCAAGGTTAATCCATAATGCGATGTTAATCCTCGCATGGTGGGTAGGTTCTCCCGCAGCATTTGAACATACGTCCCGGATAAGCCCAGTAGTTGAATTTGTTTAACCCCACTTACCGCGTCGGTGTACGAAACTTCGACCGAAGGGTTGGTCTCAAAACTTTCGGAAAGATTGCAACAAGCCGCTTTGAAGAGCTCGGCCTCGGTGAGTACCGTGGTCGAAATGGCATCGGCCCGCCGGATATAGGTACTCGCCCTCTCCTCCGAAATTTCTACCAGACCCAGTTGGTAAAAAGGTTTCATAATCACCCGCAGGGGCATGAAATCGGTGATGTAAAGGGTATCCGGTTCCAGCCCCAGGTAACGAATAACCAGAGCCCTGGTGGTGGCCGTGGTTCCCAAGGCAAAGGTTCCCAAAGGCCCCGTGGTCATGCCTTGGTCGGTTCCCATCCAATAAACATGGGCATTGGGCAAAGGTCTCAGCTCTCCCTTAAGATCTTCCTCCAGGACCACCCCTCGAACGGTATCCACGGATTGACCATGGACCACACCCGAGGCCAAGAGCCCGAGGATAAACCATGGTAGGATCCAAACCTTCAAGGGGATGAAAGGTTGACAACCCATCAATGCGGGCTGTGCTTTTCGCGGTAAAGGCAGCAGTTTGGAAGGCTCTGGTACACCGCAGAGTCCGCTTTCATGAGGTCCGTATCGTGACCCACGGCAGCGATGTACCGATGAATTTGCTCCAAAGTCACTTTGGATGGCCTGTAAACCACCCATACCTCCTGTTTTTCACGATCCCATCCCCCCGCTACAATTCCTTTTTGATCCAAAGCCTCGGTAATCCGTTCTTCGCAAGCCCCGCAATTCCCGTAAACCTTGAAACGAGCCTCTGTTTTGGCCTTAGAAGACGTGTCCTGGACCTTTGAGGACGTGTCCTGGACCTTAGAGGACGTTTCCTGAGCCTTGGTGGAGGTTATAACGATGGCCCATCCAAAGAGGACAACCAAGTAAAAGCTAGAAATTCGGTTCAACTGCATACGCAAAGATGCGCAATATTCCCCCAAATCGAGGGCTTTAGCGGCTCGAAACACGCACCTTGTGCAGGCCTGATTCACCGGTTTGGGTATCACGCCACAGAAGGACGTAAACACCAACCGCCCAAGTGCGCGTATCCACAAGGTACTGATCAAGCGATGGATGGGCTTGATGAACTAGCTTCCCCCCCAAGGAATAAGCTCGGACTTCAAGGTCTCTCGGACGATCCCAGTCCAATTGAATAAACCCCTCCGGTATAACACGGCATACCGCCATGGAGGACTGAATTGGATGGCCGATCCCAGAAACCGTGAATTTGTTAATGACCCTCAAAACGGTCAAGCAACTCGTATCAAAAAGGGCGTAACTGATGAGGCCTTTGGTAATGTCATCGTAGCCATCCAAAAGTTTGGCCTCTACCTGAACCGAATCTGACAAGCAAAAACAATTGGTGGCCAAATACAAATTGAGATCGGTTTGGTTCTCGACATTGTAAAGGGAATTGTTACAAATTCGATTGTTTTCAACCAAGGGAACCGGTTGACCGAAAGAAAAGGGGCCCAAAACAACGCCTGTTTGGTTATCGGAGATATTACAATCCCTTACCGTACAGCCAAATCCCAAC
>JAIXRA010000056.1 GCA_027485465.1 Bacteroidota bacterium
AATGGCATCGAGTAGGTCCAAATATTGGGGTCGGTGGCATCTTGCGTCATGCGGGTTGATGCAGGATTCCAACCATTGAGGGTGCCGGCAATACCTACACCCGTTGAATCGATGGTCAAACCGGTCATGTTGACACGGAAAGTGATGATGGGGTTGGAAGCTGAGCAAGAGCCAAAGCCTACGAGGCTAAGAGTCGAGTTTACCAAAGGCACTATCAAATAACGGTTACCCGTACCAGGGAAAACACAGGAACCGCTCACCGATTCATCGTTACCCCATGCATTTCCGTTGATGAACTTGTAATAAATCGTGTCACCGGACATCAAACCGTTGTGGGTATACGACCAAACGGTTGGATTCTGAGGATCCTGGGTCAAGGCCGATGTTGATGGATTCCAACCTTGGAATGAACCCGCGATGTGTACGCCGTTGGTGCTAACCGTCTGACCCTGCATGCTGAGCATAAAGGTCACATTCACCGGAACCGGTGTGAAGACAGAACAAGAACCAAACATAACAGCAGACAATAGGTTGTTACCCGCTACGACTGTATGCGAACGGTTGCCCCCACCTTGGCCGTTAATGGCACATGCACCAGGAACGAACTCTTCGGAACCCCATGAATTGCCGTTGATGTACTTCCACTCAACAACATCGCCCAATGGCAGGTTGGTGGTATAGGTGTAAATGTTACCGTTGTGAGCAGCAGGTGTCATCGGTGTACCGGCAGGATTCCAGCCTTGGAAAGAACCGGCGATGTGAACACCGTTGGAGCTGACGGTCAAACCGGTCATGTCCACTTGAAAAGTGACCGATTGCAAAGGAACCAAACCGCTCTGGCATGAGCTAAAGAAATACAAAGGCAAGGTATCATTCCCGTTACCAGAAACCGTGTAACCACGGTTACCACCGACGGCACAGGCCGAAGGAATGCTTTCATCCTGACCCCAGCTGTTACCGTTAATAAACTTGAACTCCAAGTTGTCACCGGGCGTCAACTTGGTTGTGTAGGTCCAAATGTTTGCATTGTTAGGATCTTGGGTCATCGCGGTGCTGCCAGGATTCCATCCATTGAAATTACCGGCGATGTGGAGACCTGCACTGTTCGCAGTTAGACCTGCCATGTTAACGCGGAATGTGACATTTGTTGCCAAATCCAAGGTGTGCAATATGCGAGGGTGGATGTATTGTTGAATGGTATCAATGAAAGTCAAACCTTTGACACGGGACATCCCTGGGTTGCCAGCGAGACCCTGCTGGTGCATAGACTGTGCGTTGTACGTACCACCTGTCTGCGCATTCACAGCGGCAACCACAAAAGTCAACGTGGTTGAATCCCACCAAGTGTAAGGGTCGGTTTCGTTGAAAAAGGTTGTAACTCCGCCATTTGGGGTAGGCAAATTCCGCACCGGACGGATGATGGGCCACAAACCTTCGCCGGAACCCGTGTTAATTTGATCATTGGGCGCAGGGTAGATGTATGGAATGGTTTGGTTGTAATTGCTACGTGCTACGTTCGAAATCGGATCACGAAATTTGTTAACGTCGGCAAAAGGAGCATTGTTACCGTAGGCGTTCACGAGGCCTTGGTAAATACCGGCACCTTGAACTTCAACGACGTTTTCGTTGGTAGTAGGAACAACAACAATCCCCTGACGATAAGGCGCAAAGGGATCGCGAACGGAATGGAAGGAAACCATAGGAACCTCACCGCCATCCAACCATGAAGTATCGGCCATTGCGCCGCCCACATTGATGGCCATATTCACCGCAGAAGAATAGCCAGGCCAGTTGTTTTGGTTGAGCAAACCACCGAAGCCATCGAGGTTCCCCACGATGTTGGAGTCGATCACCGATTGACCGTTAGGCAATTGAAACTTAGGCAAGCTAACTTCGGCCCACTGGTTCATGGTTGGGTAGGCCAAAGCCACATAACCACCGGAACCCACGCCGAACAGCGTGATTTTGCTTTGATCAATTTTGTAGGGATTGCCATCAATCGCAACCGTTTTGCGCATGAAGCGAACGGATGTTTTGATGTCGTTAATAGCACGATAAACAGCGTTCAAAAGCTGAGCCGTACGCTCCAGCTGGGTAGCGGCCAATGGGTTCCAACCGACACGGTACTTGGGAGCAATAACGACATAACCGCGCTTGGCCCACTGTCTGCACATATTGACCGCTGATGAGTCGTCAATACTGCCCGTAATACCACCGTTGATGACTGGGGGCAAAAAGTTACCGGTGTGGATGTAAACCATGACCGGACGTGCCTGGTTCGCGTCAACGGTCTGCGATGGTTGGTAAACCCGCATCGTCAGATTGGCGACAGGATAGGTCGTGGTAGGCGGGAAAAAGTGATTGTTGGCGCCGTAAACCACGTTGTTGGTCACGGTTATCTGGGCATCCGTGAAAACCTCGGAGAGGTAACGATTGCCCTGAGCCATGACCCATTGCCCCATACCTATCAAAAGGAATAGAGCCAAAAGAAGGGTTTTTCTCATACTGAAAATTTTAGTTTGTTCAAATCTAACGAATACATTTCATATGCCCAAGGGTTTGTTCATGATTTTTTAACGGAGCCATCCCCCGAGGAACGCCTGCGTACCGAAACTTGAGCTTGAGGCTTGCGCAGGGAGCGATGGACCACCGGAGGCCCATCCAAACCCAACCTTGTGGCCATTTCCTTCCAAGGACCGGCATAATCATCGGGCGATCTGTTCTCCCTGACCACCGATGGATTGGCTTGGAAACGATCGCTGAATCGAGTTGAGAAATAAGAAAGGCTTTTAAAGCCCGTCAAAGCCGAAACCTCCGAAACATTCCCACGGCGGGTTGCCAACAGATGAAAGGCAGCGTTGAGTCGATGCTCCGATAGGAATTGTTTGGGGCTCATCCCCAGAAGCCGATCCAATCGCCGATCCAATTGGGAGCAACTCAGGGCGAGGGCATCGGCCATGTCGGCCACCTGCAAATCCACCCGGTGCATATTTTGGCGAGTATATTCGTGCAGCAAGCCCAAAAAACGCTCATCCTCGGATGTTAAAGGCGCCTTTTTGTCATCGTAGAGGTATTTCTGATAGGAATACCTGCATACCATATGCATTTGTTCTACCAACCGACGGCACGCCAACTGGAACAAGGTCTTGGAGCAATCGGTAGCCAATAGGAGGTCCGCCCCGGCTTCCAAGGCTTGTTCCCAAAAATGCGGACCCGGCGGATCGGCCAGACACAGGATGGGCAGATGCGACAAACGACTATGACCGCGTATGTACCGAACAATTCCCCAGGGCTCCGGAAACGGAGTCCGGATGACAAGGACCAATAAATGTGGGCTCAAACGATGCACTTTGGACATGACCGCTTCGCTGTTGGCAAATTCTTGGACCTTGTAGAAGGTAGCCAACTGCGTTTTTAACCTTTGGCGACCCCCGGCCAGGGGATCAACCAACAAAGCAAGATTTTTGGTTGACATGGGATTATAGGTGGGTTTTTAGGATCACCCCACAAAATTCCATTCTCAAATCAGGCCGTTCGCCTTTTTGGACCTAGACAAATCCTACGACAAAAAACCATACAATGGTCGAAAATAGGGGAGTGTTTACATCAAATGCTGGTAAAAAACAAGAGGTTTACCCCTACAAATCCCTAGACAACCCTAGACAAATGACCTAATAGGTAAAAAATCGGTGGCCGGCAAACCAAATTTCCTCTGCAGCGACGGAACCCATCCCCCCTACCACCATCGCAGGATTCCACGAGGGGGGTAAAACCAAAAAATGAGCATCCAAACCCGCCTGCAAACGACCGCAATGGGCCTCAAGGCCCATCGCGAAGGCCGCTTGGGAAGTCATCGCCTCCAACCCCTGGAGGGGACTGAGCCCGCATCGCAAGACCCCTAAACACCAATTCAACCAAGGATTTCCGGAAGGTGCAGACCCTGGGTTCAGGTCCGAACCCAGGGCGACCCTTTGCCCACTAGCCATCATCGCACCCAACGGAGCGTAGGGCAAATCCAAATAAAGGGAACACAAGGGCAATCCCACAGCCACCGGTGCCCGAGGTCCCAAAAAGACCCAATCCTGGTCACCCATCGTTTCGAGGTGATCCATGCTGGCCAAACCCAGGCGACAGGCCGTTTCTACCCCTCCAATGGAGTGAAATTGATTGACATGAGCCTTTACGGGCAGCCCTAGACGATCGGCGGCCAAGGCCAAGGTCTCCAAATCATCCACCCCAAAATAGCCCTGTTCACAGAAAATATCCACCGCATCCACCAGGCCCTGATCGTAGAGCCTGGGCAGCCAATCCTGGACCACGGTTTGGACGTATTCCTTTTTTTGGTGTCGGTATTCAGTCGGAAGGGCGTGCAGCCCCAAAAAAGTAGTCACCACCCTGATCCCGTTGCGCAGGGCTAATTGCCGAGCAACTCGAAGGCATTTGGCCTCAGCTTCCAGGGATAATCCGTAACCGCTTTTGATTTCAAGGCAGGCGACGCCTTGCTTCATCAAGCGAAGCAAACGGCCTTCGCTCTCTTCTAACAAGGCCTCCTCGGGCAGGGTTCGAACCTTGGCTACGGTGGATAGGATCCCCCCCCCTGCCTCGGCAATCTGCGCATAGGTGGCGCCACCCAAGCGGGCGACCAATTCGGAAGAACGATCGCCGGCCCAAACCAGGTGCGTATGCGGATCACAAAACGAAGGCATCACCGACCGACCGCCCAGGTCGGTTTGCTGGAGTTGATGATCAACCATGGCCTGCCGCCAATCGATCCACTGGGAGTCG
>JAIXRA010000055.1 GCA_027485465.1 Bacteroidota bacterium
TAACGGAATCTTCTCTCCAAAGCCGAAGGTGGTCTGCCCTAAGATAGTTACTCAAGGCCTCTTTGGGGCAAAAAAAGCAATATTTGACAAGACAATACCCCACCAAGTGGGTTAATTTGCTTCAAAATCAAATGTATTCTTAATTATTTTGTGTTCTATTTAATAAATGTCTTATCTCTTGTCGTCAATTAACAAAACCATTTTTAGTTTTTTCTAAGCCGTTTCCGCTGTCGTCATAAAATGAGTGCTAACGTTCCGCGCATTGGCCACGGCCGGCTATATGCCCTTCAATGGACCCTTGTGCGAATCCTAAATTAAAAACAATCCGTGGAGTTTTTGCCGGCTGGGGCTAATGCGCTGTTATCGGCATGGTTGCCCTGTCAATTAGGGTCAAATGGCCTTTTCGGCCCCTCAGGGCCGTTGGCTCCTGATCAAATGGTATAACGACCCCTCCAATCGCTATTAAAAGCTCCTTTCAATCCCTCTATCCGAGACGCTGTTCTAGCTTTGGTTAAAGCGTCGCGGAAATCCGTTGACCGTGGGTGACCGACCCAAATCCGAATCCTTTACCCTCAAGAGTTTCCCGCAAAAACGACGCTGTTCCTCTTCCGCTCCACCTCAAAACAGCCAACACTCAGCAAATGTGACCTTGTCGATAACTTACTTATAAGGGTGGTTTGTATAGGCTAATGTAACGAAAAACGGCTGTATTTGGGTAGGTTTATGTGTGGAAATATTTGGTGGAAGGGAAGGGAAGGGAGGGAAAGGGAGAGGAAGGGAAGGGAAGGGAAGGGAGAGGAAGGGAAGGGAAGGGAGAGGAAGGGAAGGGAGAGGAAGGGAAGGGAATGCGATAACCCCGCTCACAAATCGTCAAAGGGGCTCCTTATTTGCTGCAATTGACGATTGCTGACATGGGTATAAATTTCGGTGGTTCGGCTACTGCTGTGGCCCAACAGCTCCTGGATATAGCGAATATCCGTACCACTTTCGAGCAGGTGGGTTGCATAGCTGTGCCGCAACCAATGCAGCGTTGCAGGTTTGCGGATACCGGCCTGCTCCAACGCATTGCGAAAAACCAATTGTAAACTTTTGGGAGCATATTTTCCTCCGCCTTGACCTTCAAACAAGAAAACCTTGGGCCGGTAATCCCGATAATATTCCCTTAACTGGACCAAGAGTTTGGGACTTAGAGGCACGACCCGGTCTTTGGCGCCTTTGGCATTTCCCACGAACAAAAGTCCCCGGTCCGACTGAATATCCGATGGCCTAAGGCTGAGAACCTCGCTCCGACGGAGTCCGCAGGCATAGATCAATGACAGCATGGCTCGGTGTTTGCGATTGGTTAATGAATCCAGTATCCGCTTGACTTCCTGCTTGGACAATACATGAGGCAAACGAAAAGCCCTGCGGGGACGATGAATTTGATCAAGGTTTAATTGAGGATGACCAAATCTTCGGAGGTACAACTTAAGGGCATTGACGATCTGGTTTTGATAGGTTGCCGAGTACCCTTTGGCCAAGATGTATTCGTTGTTGAATCGAATCAGATCATCGGCTTTAATTTGTTGCAGTCGTACGGGTTTCAACCACCGCGCCAAAACATGTAGGGAATCCATATACGTTTTGATGGTCTGGGGGCTGTATCGTTGGGACCGCATCCAGGTTTCCAGGTTTTCGAAATCTCGTTGGTGGGCCGCCAGGCTTTGCTCCTTTGCCTCCCATTCTACGATTTGAGAGTCGGCTTCCTGACCATCCAAAGCGACTTGATTCAACAAGCCATCTTTCATCGCCTTGTAAGCATCGGGGGTATAAGGAAATTGCCAAATGCGATGGGAGGCATTCCATTGAACGCCGGGCAAAGCCCGTATGCTCGGGAGGACCTCGGGTAGGTAGGGTATGGCAAGAGATACCCAGGCCTTGTGCTTAATTTTTATCAAGCGCACCCTTGCAAGAGGTAGGGGATAATTTTGATTCAATTTCATAACTCAATATGGGAAATATCCTTTGAGCTATTCACGCATTAGTTTTGAAGAATGAGAGGAAAACATTGGGGCGACATTACTTCGCCAAACGCAATTCGTTGGAGTGCTCGAAACTTGGTCTTGATGGTCTTAGGTTTTTTCGGACTCTGCGCCAAGACGACCCTTGGCCAAAGCCCTTTGGTCATCGGACAAACCACTTGCCAAGTGGATACCGTGGCCACCGGTCTCAATGTGCCTTGGGAAATCCTGGTTCAAGGCGATTACCTGTGGATGACCGAAAGGCACGGCCTGGTCAGCAGGATCCATCGCGTAACCAAAGCCAAAACCGTGGTCCTCGACCTCAGCACCGTGATTTACCAGCAATCCGAAAGCGGACTGCTGGGCATGGCTCTGCATCCGGCCTTTCCGGTGACCCCCCAGGTTTTTGTGGCCTATACCTATTCCTCCGGCAGCATCAAAGAGCGCATTGTGCGCTACGAATTTGACGGACAGGCCCTGATTAATCCTGTCACCATCCTGGATGAAATCACCGGGAACGGGACCCACAACGGTTGCCGAATGGTCTTTGGGCCGGATACCACCCTCTATTTGTCCACCGGGGATGCCCAAAACCTCAGCACTCCCCAGAACCTCGCCTCGCTGAACGGCAAAATCCTTCGCATCAACCCCGACGGCAGCATTCCTGCCAACAATCCCTGGCCCGGCAATCCGGTGTACAGCCGAGGCCACCGCAATGTGCAGGGAATGTTACGAATGCCCAACGATTCCATCCTTTTGTCCGAACACGGGGCCAGTACCGATGACGAAATCCAATGGCTTCGCAAAGGCCGTAATTACGGATGGCCTTCGGTCGAAGGGTTTTGCAATACCCCCAGCGAAAATTCGTTTTGTCTGGCCAATGCCGTGGTGGAGCCTTTGGTGGCCTACACCCCAACCATTGCTCCCTCGGACATGGTTTTTTACCAAAACCCCTATTTTCCGGAATTCCATAACAAATTATTGCTCACCGTCCTCAAAAACAAGCAATTGCGGGCCCTTGCCCTGAGTTCCAACGGCGATTCGGTCTTGTCGGATTTGGCTTATCTGAACAATCGCTTTGGCCGACTTCGGGATATCGCCGTGGGCCCCAACCAAGAAATCTACCTGGCGACCAACGGAGCAAGCTGGGCCAA
Organism: Bacteroidota bacterium; assembly: GCA_027485465.1. Lineage (GTDB taxonomy): Bacteria > Bacteroidota > Bacteroidia > UBA7662 > UBA7662 > SYHX01. Next base: position 3,155 of record JAIXRA010000055.1, read on the forward strand.
TACCGACCCTTACACCCATTTGATCGTACGGATACAGCCCCCAACCCAACCCCCGGCCGGGACTTGGAATTCGGACGTTACGGGTTCGGGGCGAAACCCCCACCCGTCCTGGGTCTTTTACCCTCAACCGCTGCAAGGGGACTATTTGTACTTCCGCAGGACGGACCAAGGCTACTCCACTGAATCTGAACCTGAAACTTGGGCTGAAAAAGATAAGCCGGCATGGCTAAACCTCTACGATGGCCTTGGCCGCAGGTTGGGCACATTGCCTGTGGAAAATCTTCCTGAATCAAATTCATACCGGATTCGTATGCCGAATCAGCATATCTTTCAAGCCCTACCTCTCATGGGTAAAGTCACCAATACCCTTCATGAATTGATCTTTCAAAATCTTGTATTCCAAAAATCGAAGTGATTTCAAAGTCTACAGCCTAGTGACGAGCGCCTTAACGGCATCCTCCAATTCGGGTACATCATTTTGAACAGTATTCCATACGGCTTCTATTCTAACATTAAAGTACTCGTGGGCAATCAGGTTCCTGAATGCTTTTGCCTTGTACCATTGATACGGATAGAAACTTAAAATTTCTGAATCAATATGCCCAATTGCTTCACCAATTATTACAAATTGCATCAAAACGGCTTGTTGTATGATTTCATCTTTCAAAAATTCATTAACTGAAATCTGATGAGTAAAGCGTTTTATTCTTTCGATAGAATCCAAAACATGTTCTAATCGCAAAAGATTTTCACGTTCATTTTTTTTCATAGATCAACCTGCTTTGTTTTTTAACATTTGCTTTGATTTCGGGCTTGAGCGTATCCCAAAAACCAATGTCAACCTTAAAGTGGGTAATTTCTTCAAGGCCTAATTGCAACGCAGCCAAATCAAAATAGGAAAAGCCATCCCCGGATTCTATCATCAAGTCCAAATCAGATTCAGGTGTGTAATTGCCTTTCATTCTTGATCCAAAAAGCCAGGCCCTTTGAACCTGCGGGTATTTTTGAAGGACTGAATGGATTTTTCGATCAAGCAAAGGGCTTTCAGCGGGTGAAGCGACCGTATAGGCGACCTGAGATTCCGCGACCTGTAAAGCTTTGGAACCCCATTCATCGTATCGAACAAGTTCCACAACCTGCTCAGCCAACCAAGGCACCAAAAGTGCCTCCGCATCTATCTCAAAAAAAGCTGCCAAATCAATAACTTGCTTCCTCTTAGCCATTCGGTGACCATTTTCTATTTTACTTAAAATGCCCGGGTCTATATCCAAATAGGCGGCAAGAGTTCTAAGCTTGATGCCTTTCCTTTTGCGTAGTGCACGGAGATCATGGCCAAAAAGATTGATATTTGACATTTTTTGTTTTGACAAAAATAGTCAACTTTTTATATTTATCTTCGCTTACAGCCAAAAAATCGCTTTGGGAACCAAAAATTGCCTGACATTATGTGTTATTCCGTTAGTTCCCTGACCAAAGCCCGTTTGGATTATGCGCGTCACCGTTCGGATGACCCGGCCTTGATTGCGACTTTGGAAAAAGAGCTGGAAGAACTCCTGCGGGATGAACCGCCCTTGGGCTGGGTGAGTGGGTTTTCGCATCCCCGCCTCTTGGTTTTTACCCAGCAGGATCCCCTGCGTCCGCGCCTTTTTCGATGGGGTTTGGTGCCTTCCTGGGTCCAAGACCGTGAACAGGCCTCTCAATTGGCCAAACAAACCCTCAATGCCCGTTCCGAAACCCTTTGGGAAAAACCCTCGTTTCGGGAATCGGCCCGAACCCAACGATGCCTGATCCTTGTGGATGCCTTCTTTGAATACCATCACCA
>JAIXRA010000152.1 GCA_027485465.1 Bacteroidota bacterium
AGGGTGTTCCGCATCACCGAAATTTGTTGGTTCGAAAAACGATTTTGGCAATTGTCGTTGGAATACGACATGAACAAAGTCGCATCCGGTCGGAACGGGTCTCCATTCAAGTCGGTATCCTGAGGCGCGGCACTGTTGCAAGGCCAGCGGGTTCCGATAAAATCAGCGGGCGTATCGCAGAACCGGTCGCCAGCGTTGGCGCAATTGGAGGGTTGACGACCGTTGGCCGTATCGTTGGGGTTTCGAGTAACCCTTTCGGCAAATACGCCTTGGGGCTGGGGGCTCGTTCCTTCAAAGGGATGTGGCAGAGCCAGGTAATGACCCATTTCGTGGGCCAGGGTAGAATTTCCCGGTTGGGAACAAGGTACACTCATCATCAGCCCCCCTTGACGCAAGGTCGTACCTGCGCCCGAACCGGGGAAGGTAGCATAACCGCAGAGCCCCATGGCCGACAGATCAACATAATGCACGTTCACTGCTCTCGACACATTGTAGGTGGTCATTTGGGTGTTTCCCTGACCCCAGCCTGTATGATAAAACAAGTTTCCGTCGTAGATATAATTGGGTTGGTCCTTCAAATAAAAATGGATCCCGCTGGAACGGTATTTCTGGTTGAGTTCACACAGCGTCGTCAGCAGGGCGGGGACTTGCATGTAATTGTTGTTGCCGGTGGCACGAACTATATGGGCCTTGAACGGAATGTTGATTCTGGTAACAACGCCCGAATCCCGTTCAGCTTGGTAGGTTTGGGCCAAGGCTTCGAGGTAGGCAAAATGCGCCGAGTCCGGAGAGGCGGTTCCGCACAAACCTTGGGCAGGCATCTGGGCCTGGGTTCTAGTGCCAAGGAACAGGGCCAGGATTGTCAAAAATCCGGTGCAAAGAGAAAAGAGGTGACGCATCGGCTAATATTAAGATTATTAAGGAAGTCGCAACAGACGCACCGTCATGCGTTGCCTGTTTTGGATGCATTCCAAACGGTAGGATCCCGTAGGCAAATCCCCGGGTAAGTGAATAAGTGCCCCGGAATCCTCGGGCCAGAGGCTGCCATTGCAGACGACGCGTCCCAATTGATCCTTGAGGTTCCAATCGAGGGTCGTACCAACTTGGATCCCATCGAGTGTCAGAGGGGTCCCTTCTTGGAACACCGTCGGATAAACCTTTGCTTGAAGGGTGTTGGAAGCATCGTTGATGCCCGCAAAAACGTAGGTGGAGGTACTAAACGAATCTCTTGGGGAAAAGGCTGCGCACAAGTCGCCACCGTTTAAGCCTCGAACAACCCAGCTGTATTGACGAACACCACGCAATCGATTCCCTAACGCATGGTAAAAAGTATCCGTAATCAGGGTGTCAAAAACATTCACATTGAATTGAAAAACGCGTAGTTGGTACATGGTTGCTCCGGGCAGGGTGTTCCAACGAAAAAGCGCATTGTTAGGAACCACCGTATCGGTAATCTGGGGGAAAAGCTTGATCGGGGAACCAACAATGGTTCCAAAAACAGGGGCGGGGTTCAGGGTGAGGTAGCCTCGTGGTGCCGAAGGGTTGTTCACGGTGGCCCGCATGGCCGACATTTGTTGTGGACTAAACCTGGACATGCAATTGTCGTTGGAATAACTCATGTAATACGATGAATCCGGCCTGAAGAGGTCGTTGTTCAGGTCCAATTGGACCCTCCAAGATGGACAAGCCCAGCGGGTGGCGATAAAGTCGGAAGGGGTATCGCAGAAACGATCCCCGGAAGTAAAGCAATTCGCGGATAAACGTGGAGGTACTTCGTTAAAATTCCGAGTAACCCTTTCGGCGATAGGATCCATCGGATCGGAAGAAGTTTCGTCGAAGGTGTGCGGAAGGTTGAGGTAATGACCCAATTCATGGGCTAGGGTAGTGCCCTCGGGTTGAGAACATCCAAAGGACATCACAACCGCGCCATCGTTTTGAAAACCACCAGGGCCGGTTAAAGGGTAAAAAGCAAAACCACAAAGGCTCATGCCGGACAAATCCGTATAATAAATATTGATGGTTCTGGCCACGTTGTTCTGGTCGATCATCGTCATCAAGGGCTGGTACGATGTCGCTCCGTAGTAGGTTGTGTTATCAATAAACTTCACCCGCTCCAACAAATAAAAAGAAATACGGGCCGACACAAAGCGTTGGTTTAGATTGCAAATGGTCGCAAAAACGGCGCTTTCGCTCATACCCCCAAATCCCGAACTGCTACGGACAATATGGGCCGTTACCGGTAAACGAATCCAGGTCGTGTCTTCGGTTTGAATCCCGTAGCCAGAGGCCAAACTTTCCAAATACGAGAGGGTTGATGCGGGAGCGGGACCTGTTCCGCAGGTTCCATTGTTTTGGGCCAAAACACCCGTGGTCCCTAAGAACAAGAGTGCCAAAAGCGCGGTGGTACGGCGAACGATGTTCATTATCTCGGGGAAGAATGTCATAGGTTAGGAGTAGGGTAGGGTAAGCTTAGCGCAAAGACCAACGGCCAACACGAGCTCCACCGCGTTCATTCATGAGGCGGACCGAGTAAAGTCCTGGCTCCAAGCCAGCGTTAGCGAAGCGGACTTGGTGGGTGCCATCCCCATCCAATACCTGGGTATGGACGATGCGACCGCGGATATCCAGCCATTCCATTTGGGTCTGCTGATCCTTGGCGTAGGATTCCTCCAAGAAGATCCAGCCTCCATCCGACCCGGCGGGGTTGGGGTAGAAACGAAAATCGGCGGTTGTTACAATGTCCCGGATATTGGAAGCGCCCACGGTTCTGAATTTCCAATAATTACCGGTGGTTGAGGCCGAATAGGAACCGCAGGTGACCTTGTGGTTAATGGCTTTGACGGACCAATAGTAATCCACGTTGGGATTCAGCGAAGAGCCGGTGTATTGGTAGGTGGTATCGTTCACGATACGATCCTCGATCAGGGTCGTAAAAGTGAATTGACGGCTAATGCGAAGCAGATACATGGTAGCTCCGGGAACACGGTTCCAACGGAAGGTCAGGTTGGGAACGTTGTTGGTGCTGTTGTTCAGGGGATGAAG
>JAIXRA010000046.1 GCA_027485465.1 Bacteroidota bacterium
CTCAGGCCTTCGGTATAGATATCGGCGGTGTGAATACCTGCTTCGATGGTGCTGAGCCACGCGTTTTGGATTCGTTCAGCGACCTTGGTTTTGCCCAAATGCACCAACATAAGGACGGCCCCTTGGAGCAAACCCGAAGGATTCGCGATTCCCTGACCGGCAATCATGGGAGCAGAACCATGAACCGCTTCAAACATCGCACAGGATTCCCCAATATTGGAGGAACCTCCCATCCCGACCGAGCCTGTAATCTCCGCCGCCACATCGCTGAGTATGTCCCCGTATAGGTTGGTCGTCACAATGACATCAAAGGCTTCGGGATAAACCGCAACGCGGGCCGTTCCAATATCAATAATCCAATGCTCGTTCTGGATTTGAGGGTATTCTGCGGCAATTTCATCAAAAACCTTGTGAAACAAACCGTCGGTTTGTTTCATGATATTGTCCTTGCTAAAACAACTTACTTTACGACGACCCTGCTGGACCGCGTATTCAAAGGCATACCGAATAATCTTTTCGCAGCCAGGTCTTGAAATCAATTTGAGGCATTGTACCACCTCATCGGTCTGCTGGTGCTCAATACCAGCGTAGAGATCTTCCTCGTTTTCGCGTACAATCACCAGGTCCATAACGGGATGGGCCGTACGAACCATGGGATGCAGGCTAAAACATGGCCGAACATTGGCATAGAGACCCAGAAATTTGCGGGTGGATACGTTGAGGCTTTTGTAGCCGCCACCCTGCGGGGTTGTAATCGGTGACTTCAGAAAGACTTTGTTGCGTCGAATAATGTCCCAGGATTCTGCTTCTATCCCGGCGGTATTGCCGGAGAGGTAAACCTTCTCCCCTACGTCAATAAAATCATAGGTCAAATCCGCCCCGGCCGCTTCCAAAATGGCCAAGGTTGCATCCATAATTTCTGGACCAATGCCATCTCCTTTTGCAACAGTAATTCTCATGGACGGGGATTTTTAGGTTACGCAAAATTACGACTTGTAAAGGCCCTGCCCAAAAAAAAGAGGCTAAACCGCTTTCATTTTTTGGTCGCGAGGGACTTTTTGGCATCTCGGACATTTTCCCAACTACCTCCATTCACCACGTCTTTGTAGCCATTCCGTACCAAGATATCTTTGGCTTGGGAGGACCTCATTCCACTTCGGCAAAAGACGACCACAGGGCCTTTGCCTTTGAATTGATCCAACGATTGCTCAACCCTGTCCAACGGAATATTTACTGCACCCGGCACCGACCCGGAAGCAAATTCGCCAGGAGTCCTGACATCCACCAAAAAAGCCTTCTTTTGAAGGGCATCCCGCAAACCTTGGGAATCGCCTTGGGAAAAAAGTGTTTTAAAAATTCCAAACATAAAAAAGGCAATTAATGTGTAGAGTAGAACTTTGGGAAGAGATTTGGTCATAAGCAAAGATATCTTGGGAAATTCGCTTAGACGGCATCCTTCAAATCCTCCGCCGTAAAGGTTGTAAGATCGTTGGTGGAAGGTTGATCCATGGTCGCTAAACGATTCGAATGGGCCAAAACCAATTGTTCAAACAAATTGCGAACTTCACGAGCATTCCCAAAATCCTTTCCGGCTCGAGCACATCGTTGTTCAAAATGATTCCATAGAAGGCCCTTCAAGGTTTCATCCAATTGGTATTGACTGGAATTTGCCATTCGAACCAGAATTTCGACCATTTGTTCGGCGGTATAATTCGGAAATTCAACATTGCGCGCAAATCGGCTGGCCAAACCAGGGTTGGATCCAACGAATCGTTCCATGTCCTCGGTGTAGCCAGCCACGACCACCACCAAACGTTTGCGATAATCTTCCATTCGTTTGAGCAAAACCTGGACGGCTTCTTCCCCAAAATGATCATCGCCACTTTCGGGGGTTAGGCTGTAGGCCTCGTCAATAAAGAGAACACCGTCCAAGGCCCTGGCAATGACCTCGTCGGTTTTGATGGCCGTTTGACCTGAGAAACCCGCCACCAAACCGCTTCGGTCCACTTCCACCAGGTGACCTTTGGTCAGCAATCCCAATTCTTTGAGCAAGCGGGCGTAGAGCCGGGCCACCGTCGTCTTACCGGTACCGGGCGCTCCGGTAAAAACAGCATGCAAACCGACTTGAACCGTTTTGAGGCCGGCTTCGGCCCTTCGCTGTTGCATACGGACCAAATTGGCCAAATTGGTGATCTCATTCTTGACGGGGTCCAAGCCCACCAAGTCGTTTAACTCCGAAAGAGCGGCTTCCCAACCGTCCTTTGAGGCCCCAGTATTCGATTGAGAGCGGCTTTGAGAGCCCTCCTTCGTGGCATCGGCAGACAGAGGGCTGGCGACAGCTCCCAAGCCACCCGCCGTGAGAATTTTGTAACACTGATCAAACCACACTTTGTCTTCCAGCGCACGCAGGGTGGCTTCGGCTCCGTCCACTTGGATGGTCATGGTCAGGTAATGGGAATGATCCACCGCGTAGAGGTTGGCCCCCACGTCTTGGACCTTGTTGGAATCCAAAAGGAGGGACACCTCTTCCGAATGAAAAAGCAGCTGACGGGCATAAACATACAGTCGCCCATCGACGGTTTGTTTGGAGCGACCCTTGACCCTGTGCCATCGGGCCGAGGTCACCCCGTAAACGGGTTCTAATTCAAAAGTCTTGAACCCAACGATTAAGTAAAGCCCCACGGGATCCTCCCCACGACCGGCCCGGTAAATATTGACCTTCTGCAGGGTTTTGGTGAGTCGTTCTTTGTCGTAGCTCAAACCAAGAACCTGCAAGAGGAGTGAATAATCCCGAATGATTTGCCATTGGACTTCGTCCAATTTCCCATCCCCCATCCCCGCTTGAAGCAAGGGCCCCAAGACCGGCTCGGCAAAGCGCTGGACCAAGGGCCCGGTATCCGTCGAGCGAAGCTCAAAGGTCAGGGCCAGATTTTGAATATTCTTGATTTCGGAACCATCGGCACGACCGTCTGCGAAGGCGCGTTCCAACAACCGAACCATCCCTTGAATGGCCTTGCGGGTGTCCTCCGCTGTGGGTTGGTAGGATGGCTCCAAGACCTCCATCCAAGCACCATAGGTGTCCAAAAGGTTGGCAGGAAACCCTTGTTCTGCAAGTTCATTCACCAAAAAGTCGATCAGGCGACGCTTGGAACGCTGGTGGGGTCCTTCGTCCTTGTGTTTTTGGTCTAGGGCCATAACCCCGGCAACCGACAAGGAATCTGCGGGAGTTTGTTCCAAATAGGAACATAGCTCACGAACATATTCACGGGGACCAGACCAAGGCAAAAGGCCCCGGTTACGCAGCGAGGATGGCAATCGGTCCCATAACATTCACCAAAGATAAGGGGAGGGCCTTAAGCCAATTCCAAACAAGTGATTTCGGGGTAAATTCCGAGTCGGCCTCGAAAGCCTACAAAGCCAAAACCACGGTTAACATACAATTGCTGATCACCAAACTCGTAAGGACCGGCCCAATGCGGATAGACCCAAGAGGCAGGTGACCAACGCCATCGACCCGGGATGTCAATTCCCATTTGCATACCGTGGGTATGCCCACAAAGCGTAAGGGCGATCGAAGGATGCTTTCCCAAAACTTCCAAATCAAAATGCGAAGGATCATGCGTCAACAGAATTTTGGGCGCTACTGGAGTCAGGCCCTCCATGGCCTTGGTCAGATTACCGTAACGCTTGCCAAACCCGGATCGACGGCCCCAATTTTCGCAGCCGATCAAATCCAGGGACTCCCCGTTTTCACCCTTGATTTGGACGGCCTCGTTGCGAAGGAGCTGCCAACCCAAATCCTTGTGAACCTGTAACATTTCTTCAAAATTCCGCGCCTTGGCCTCCTCATCGGGCCAGGATTTGTAATCACCGTAATCGTGGTTTCCCAAAACCGAATAAACCCCTAGAGGTGCCTTGATTAACTTGAGCATCTCCATCCAAGGTTCCACCTCATCGGTTTGGGTATTGACCAAATCGCCGGTAAAAACAACGATATCCGGCTTGAGGTCTAGGATCATCTGGATTCCCCTGCGCACCCCTTCGGCATCGTCCAACGAACCCGTATGCAAATCGCTGATTTGGACCAGTCGCTTGCCTCGAAACGACCCCGGCAAATCCTTCAATCGTAATGTATGACGATGAACCCGGTAGCGATAAGCGCTGCCCGATACCGCAGCGCCTCCCAACCCCAACAACGGTACAGCACCGACCAAAAAACCCAGGCGACTCAGAAAAGCCCCCCGGCTCATTCCCTCTTTATTCCCATGGGCCGGAACGGGACGCAACCATCTCCATAGGCCGTTCAAACCGCGTGCACCATCTTCCATAAGAAGCCACGGCAAAGCCCAAACCTTGAAAGCGAGCAAAGCCAAGACCGCCGTCTGTACGATGTTACGAAAAAAAGCGGATCGTTCTTCCCATCCCATCCAAGCCAGCAAAGGCATTCCCAAATAAATAGCCCCCATCAATGCGAGAAAAAGTAGTTTTCCACGCCGGCGACTCGATGGACTTAGACCCGGAAAAGCAAGAACGCCATGGCGAAGAATGTAGAAATCCAGGGCCAAATTGACCAATACAAAAGGCAGGTAACCCGCCAACAAGCGAAACATCACCGGGTTCGAGGCTTAGACCCTAAGGCAGCCAGGCTTTCTTCCAAAAACGAGAACCTTGACGAATCAACAAGACCCCGTCGTAACGGCGATCTTTCCCCCATACCCCGCTAAATATCAACTGTCCATTGAGATTGTAGTAATCCCCCTGGGACTCGGGGTCCCAAGTCGAAATTTCATCCCGACCTAGGTCTATCAAGGAAGTGGCAAAAGACTTGACAACCCGAAAATGATGTTGAACCCGCTGGATTCCAATCACCTGCCCGTTACGAAATTCCTTGATTCGCCAACCAGCCGCGTACAGGCCGGATGAATCGGGACGCCATAACACATTAAGTGTGCTTGGCCCCACCAAGTAGGGCCCCCAAGCCGACAAGGCGGTCGCCATCGATGCCGCAACAAATCCGCTCGTCCCGTGATCAATCAGAATCGAATCCGCTTCCACCACCAAAGAATCCCCATCGGGCTCGGTGAGGTAGGAACCAAAGGCAAGCAATTGGGCGGTATCCTCCAACAGGTTGAAAGGCACGGGGCTGGTGAATAGAGGCGTATTGGATGGCGTGGTGGGCGGCATGAAGGGAACTTTGGTATAATCCGTTCCAATGACAAAGGGGAAAGCCGGGGCCAGGGTCGGCATATTCATCACAAGGGGGTTTCGGCAGCAATGCTTGTAGACAAAGCGATATTGCCCCGAGGCCAAGTAAATGCTGGGGCTGAGGTAGGCGACGATGCGAACACCTTGAAACGTGGTAACGCTTTGTTGAATCAAATCCACCGACCCGTTCAACTGTCCATTTCCGCCAACCAGATCCCAACGTTCCACGGTTAATTGGGGACTGATCAAGCCCATGGTATCCAGGTACAAACTCATCTGCAAGCGGACCGAATCGCTGGATGTCTGAACGACCCCCAGGTAACCACTCAGGATATGAGACGCTTGTCCTTGACGCGCCATCGATACGATCAAAACCAGACCCCACGCAAGGGACCGCCCAAAAGAGGACTTAATAAAAAACAGGGTTTTCATAGTCAATTTGTGAATTCGTCCAAAATTAAGCAGATCCACCAATGGGATTCCGCTCTTAAAATTTGAAGCCAAACTTTAATGTTCGTGCCGACCCACGGTCTTGGGCAGTATCAGTACGGACAAAGCACCGAGCAAAAGACTGAGTCCGGCCAAACTCATCGTATGTATCACAGCCTCCCCAAAAAACAACTTGTAGGTCCAGTTGACCCCGCCCAAGGCGGCAACGATTTGAGGTAGGACAATAAACATATTGAAGAGTCCCATGCTAATGCCCATGCGTTCCGGGGCCACATGCGATGAAAGCAAGGCATAAGGCATACTCAAAATACTGCCCCAGGCCAAACCAATCAAACCAAATCCAAGGTTGATGATTTCGGGGTATTCAGGACCCGCCAGGGTCATGCTCGCAAAACCCAGACCACCCAATGCCAAAGAAACCCCGTGAATAAGCCTTCGATTGATGGACCTGGAGGCTGTTACCAAGGTCAAAACCAAGGCGAACCCCATCGAAGTCAAACCGTAAAGACCCATGGCCGATCCCACTTTGTTGGCTGCTTGGTTGTAGGCCCCAAAAGCCTTCTCAAAATCAACGGCACCTGGATTTGGCATGGGTGCCCCAAAGACATGCTCGGTCAAGGCAGGGGTGGCAAAGGACCACATCGTAAAAAAGGCAAACCACGAGAAGAACTGCACCAAGCCCAACTTCCACATCACCGCGGGCATCTGGCCAACCTGTTCTAGGATCTCCCCCAGCCCGCGAAAGAATCCGGCGCTCTGGGCATTCTTTTGGCGAAAGGCCTGCAAATCAGCAGGAGGATCTTCGGTCGTCGTCCATACGGTCCAC
>JAIXRA010000019.1 GCA_027485465.1 Bacteroidota bacterium
GCGCTTTGTGGATGGACGCCAGCCCGGACTCTTTATGATGGATGGATTTAGACGATCCGCCTTCGCGGTTCGCTGCGTCGCAAAACCCTAAACCTTCTTACCTAGGCCTTCCGCCTAGGCCTTCTTGGGCTTGCGGTAACCAAAGCACAAGGACAGCCCTCCCTGGAATTGGAAGAACCGGGTAGAGCTTTGTTCAGAGAACATATCGATGCTCTCGACACCGGCACTGACCTGAAGTCCCAACAAGCGCAGGGCAACAAGGCCGCCAAGGCTCTGACGGTTTTCGGAACTGCTGTAATGAACCCGCGTCGATAGCAATTTACCCAAGCGCAGGTCCACATAGGGCGCAAACATCGCCGCATCGCTGAACAACTTGACCTCGTTCAAAGGGCGGCGATAAATCAATCCGATACCCAGGAATTTGTAGGGCCGGAAATTCAAGTGCACCAACATCTGTTCGGTCATGGAGGTCGTGTAGGAGGTCGTGGAACCCACCGTATCAAGGCCTAGTTTCTCTTCGATTTGGGAGGTGATGGTATCGGCGATTCCTTGGAAGGCATTGCCTGCGCTGTCAACGCCCATGTTGATAATAGGTCCGGTATAGTGAAACTGACCTTTGGAGGTATAGGTGCTCAGGTTGCTTTTCCAGGTGATGGAATTTCCAATGTTAAGCAAGGAAACATCCACGCTGAGCTTATCCCGGAACGTATAACCCAAGCCAAAATCCATGGATTGACCCTTGTTCTCGGAAAGGGGAACCAGGGAAGAAATATCCGGAAATTTATTCGAAAGTGGACGACCTGTTGGGTCTTGAGCCTGTAGGTTCGAAGCCCTTATTTCCAAATCGGTGTTGAGTTGAATGGAGTCGGTGGACATATCCAGTTCAAGGCCATTACGAACCGTTTGGACATTGGTCAAACCATTGAGCATGCGATACCGAAAACCCAAAGTGAAAGGTCCTATCTTTTGGACCATACCGGCATGGTATTCGGAGAAAGCGGTTACATCCAGGTTGAGTCCATCCATATCCAACCTACGTCCTTGTTCTGCAAATTGAAGCAAACCGGTTGGGAGGGCGATGTTTTCGTTAACCTGTACCGAGGCCCCAAAATAAACATAATTTTTGCGGGACAAGGCAAAGCCCAAGTCCATAAGTCGAACGTTCTGACTTAGTTGCAATTGGAGAGGTCCTGTGTTGGCGCTGGTCCATTTGGACAAATCCAAACGCAGCGAGTCGCCTTCCGGGGTGAACAAGTCATTCAAAGCAAAGTTGTTATCAACCCGAAACTCCAAATGCGGCAGAGCCAGGTAGTACTTGTAATCCGGCAAGGTAGCGGGGGCTGTGTGCAGGCTCTGGTGCATGGAGCGAAAGCCGGCCATGGTCGGCGAAGCGAACTGGGCTGCAACCAAGGTTTGAAGGCCGGCAAGGCCTAAGAGAGTCAAAAAGATTTTTTTCATGGCTTAGAGTTGGATATCAACTTTGGCTTCGAGGCCGACTTTGAGAATGATGGAATAATCAGAGAAGAGTTTGACAACGCGGGTACCGTTTTGGGGCGTCTGCATGGTCAGGCGTGCGGCTAGGTATTTGGCGCGCCGCACCGGAATCAGGTTGGCTTCGTTCATGTCAAAGCGGCTGATATTGGATTTGGTATCAATAACCACACCATCCGCGTCGATGATTGCCGATTCCATGATGCTGAGGCTGTCGCTGAACAAAGGAGCATAGGTTGAATCCATGAAGGTGAACCGCGCGTTGAAATCAAAAGGAAATCCATTAACGGTTTTGAAGACCAGGGTGGCTGCTTTGAGGGACTCAAAGACCGCCCCGTCGAATTCCAGGGTATCGCCAAAACCGACCCCACTCGCACTCAGTTCAAAAGGCATTTCCATCTCGACACCCAACTGAATGAATGAATTTTTGGTGATAAAGTTGGTATCGGTGGCACCCGATGGATTCAGCCGAATATCACCAGCGGCCAGAATGGAATCCGGTGGCATGGAAATCAGCTGAGGCAGCGAGGAATTGTTACGGTTGTACGATATCTCACCCGTTGCGGTGCTGCCAAGAACCGTTGGATGGGGTATGGCTCGGTTGGGTGAATTCAAAAAGACCGGACTTTGGCCGGCTTTGCGACCGCTCAGGTTCAGATCCAAATTCAATGGCGCACCGATGCTGTTCTGTACCTTGAGTTTGAGTTCGGGATTGGCTAGGAAGAAGGTGCCTCCCAGGTCCTTGAGGGTGGCCAGATCCAAATCAACCGCGCTGGGGCTGGAGCTGATATCCTTTTGCCCAAAATACCCTTTGACATAGTTGAACTTGAGATTGTTCAGCGAGTAGGTAAATTGAATGGAGTCGTTTTGGTCGATTGTAACATTCCCGGCCGATGGTTGGATGGCCTTGGAAAAGAGAATCTGCAATTGGTTGAAACCTTGGCTAAGAAGTTTGAGGTCAATGATTTTGTTCGCCAGGTCAATGTTAAGATTGCCAGCAGGGCCGGCTTGAATCACAAAATTTCGAAGGATCGATTGCCCGCTAAGGTCCCGTATCCCGGGAATTTGCAAACTGCACGCAATGCCCAGTTGGAGAGAAGAACTAAAATTGAGATCCAAACTACCCGAATCCAAAAGAATCTCGTAGATTTCTTCGTTGTTGGGCATGTTGAAAGCGACCGTCGAGGTATCGTTCCCCAGGTTTTGACCGGGTATCTGGGCCACGGCCGAATTGACCCGAAGGCCGGAACCCGAAACGTTCAGTTGAATGGTTTGCGCCAAAGAAACCGTCACAGGCTGCGTGCCGCCAGGAATAAAGATAGAGTCGATAACAAAAGACAAATTAGAGAAAAGGGTCTTTCCGGCTAAATCAATGTTAACGGACTGGGAGCCGTTAGGGGCCAGATTAAAAACCCGGATTTTGCCAACGGATTGGTTGCCGGGATTCTGAAGATCGATGACCAAGGTCTGGATGGTGGTGCTCCAATTGTTGGTAATATTGAATTGAAGGGTGCCTGCATCAAAGTTGGCGCTCGAAAAGGAACCGACCGCACCCAAACTGTGGAGGCCTCCGTTTTGCATAGGAACTTCCGGGAACGGCGTCTGCAGGCCCAAGGAATCGGCCAGGAAAAGAGCGCGCCGAGTGACGGAGTCAAGGTTGGGCAGAATACTGCTGAGGGCCAGGCTCTGCTGAATATTGAAGCCATCGATGTTCAATTTGCCGACCTTGGCCTTGGTGGTGCTGGAAGGCTGACTTGGAATCGTTAAAAAGTCGCCGACTTCCTGACGGATCAAGGAATCATCGCGGTAAATGATCTTGAGCGAACCGTTGGTGGTATCTTGAATTACAAGGGTATCGTTGCGAAGCAGGTTGGCGATGGTAATATTGAATTGACCTACGGGTGCGGCAATATCCGGGTCCAAGGCAACTTTGACTTTGCCATCCATGATTTTGCGGAGGTTGTCGTCAATGCAGGCGGACTGCAACAACAATCCAAGCATCAAGAAGGTGAGTTTGATTAAACGCATATGATCAGAGGGTTAAATAAATTCGGAACAAAAGATATGTTGAGGTCGGGGTAGGTTGCAGCGGCTATTTAGCGCCCCAGAAAGGGTTTCATTTGTTGAGCCATTAAATCCCACGAATGATTCGTTCGCAATGGGTTCATAATGGCCTCAAAGGTAGGTCTGTTGGAGGCATTTTTGAGTCGAAGGATGTTTTGGGCCAGGTCATGGGCGTTTCCGTTCTCAAAAAGGTACCCATTGACTCCGTTTTGGATGATTTCGCGGTTGGCCGGGAGATCGGAGGCGATGACGGTTTTGCCGTAACTCAGGGCCATCATGAGAACCCCGCTGTTGTAGATGCGTCGGTAGGGTAGGATCATGGCATCGCAGGCCTTGAACCAGGAATCCCGCTCTTGATCACTGATATACCGATGGTGCAAGTGAATTTGGTTTTGAACGGCCGGCTCCACCAACGATTCAATCAGGTCCTGGGGGTCTACATCCCGGGCGCTGCCTGCAATGACCAAGTGAATATCCGGGTCATGGACCAGATTCATGGCCTCTAGCAGAATATCCAGGCCCTTGGACTCTTTGATTTGTCCAAAAAACAAAAGATAAAAGCGATTTTTCTCCAAACCTTGGAGGACCCTGGCCTCTTCGGGGCTGGGGCTGGGGGCCGGTAAATCCAAAAAATGCCCGTGACGGAGAACGGTCAGTCGCCCCTTGAGTCCGGGTGCATGGTGCAGCAATTCATCCGCCGCCGCTTGGCTGAAGGTGTAGGCATGGTGGCAACCGCGACCCAGAATCCGACTACGCAAAAAACGGTCTAGACGGTCTTTGAGCCAATTTGGAGGGGTTGATTGGTCCAGCCTTTCGACATCGTGTATCAGCAGGTGTATGCGTTGACCATGCCATCGGGCCAACTCCAAAACCAGCGCCTCGCGGATCCCCCCTTTGAAATAATGAAAAATAAAATGTCGCGAACCTTCCCGACGAATTCCTTGAAAGGCACGAAGGATGCCAAGCGCATACCTCAGGGTGGCTTTTGACTTGCTGACGCCTGCCGACTCGAAAGTGAAAACCTGGCGGACTCCCGAATCATGAGGCACTTCAAAGTTGGTGTACAAAGTGTTCGCAACACCGAGTTTACAGAGTTCGCGGTGCATTCGCACGGAGAAATAATCCATTCCCGCTTTGCGGCCGACATAGTCCAAAATAGCGCTCTTGGTCATGGGTTAGGACTTTAAATTTTGGGGCAAAGGTGCATCGGGTGCAGCGTGTGTTATCGGCATCAAGGACAGGCTATAACCTGCTTGTACAAGAACACCCATCAGGGATAGGGGATACATGGATGCCTCCGAAAACAAAGAAATCCCCCATTGCAAATAAAGCAAAAGCGCAGCGAATGAATCAAATTCATAGAGGTGACGCAAAAAGACAACCCAACTTAATCCCCATAGAATGAGCCCAATCCATCCAAACTGACCTACGATGGAGGCCCAAGCACTATCGCCTAGATGATGGTCGCCCAGACGATGGCTGAGCACGGCAATCTGGCCATGGTTCGCCGCGCCTTCACCCCACCATGTTCCTTGATTCACCGTTGCTTGGATGGCTTCCCAATGATTTTGGAGGCCTGGATGATAGGGCGATAACCCAATAATCAGAACGATCAACAACAGAGGCGCCGCAAGAATACCGCCATGAAGAATACGAGAAAATCGCAGGGCGTTTTTCGCAGAAAATTGGGGAGGCATTCCATTCCAAAGGACCCATGGCAGGATGGTTAGAAACTGAAAAAGGGCGCCTTTGCTATACGTCAGCCACAAAATACCCAAGCCAACCAACGCCATCAACCAAAATACCAAGCGTGGTAGCGAACGAAAATGGAGGATCCACAGTGCCATGCCCCATGCCCAAAAATGCCCGTTGTTCACAGGGTCCAAAAAAAGCCCTGCCATCCTGACCAAGCCTGTGTGAACCGGTTCAATCCATTGTTCGGGTATGGGGCCTTCCAGGCAAATGTTCTTGACAACAAAGTACAATTTGCACCATTCCAATTGATGCGCGATGGTTAATCCGTAGATTCCCAAGGAACCGACCGCCATCAGTCCTAGGGTTCGGGTCAAGCCGGCCCTTCGTTCTTGGGCATTGGATGGATCCAAATGCGCCATGGCATAGCCCAGCCAAACCAAGAGCACCGGGTACAACCATATTCGCATGGATGACACCCATTCCATGGCATTCCCTTGAAGCCCAACATGTTGAAGAAGGCTGTATCCTGCCAAAAGAACAAACCCACCCAAGCCCAGCAGGGGTTTCCAAAATGCGGCCGTTGGCAGAGTGCCCGCCTTCCATAATTGGAACCCCAAAAACAGGGCCACAAGGCAGGAGAAATAATCTTTGGCGCCCAGATAAAGCCAACGATGCAGTGGAAAATACCCCGCATAAACTGCGGATAAGGTCGTCAAGGCGGCGATGCAAATCAGGTAAAGCCACGCATTTTTGCCAGGAACGGTGAAGCGATTCTTCATAACCCAAAGCAAATGTATCGAAATTTAGGAATGAACAAGTATGCGCGCTGGGGGGCTTGGTGCCTGCTTTGGTCCCTCTGCTTTTTTTCATGGAACGGGATTACCGCCCTGGCTTCGTCCAAGGTCCCAGGGAGGGCTTCATCAAAAGGCTGGTTTGTAAGCTCTTATGCTCTGACCATGGGCTTGGATACCTTGGGTTTGGTCGAGAATCCTGGTTTGGGGGTTGCCCGCGCTGGTTTGCCATGGCGTGGAACGGTGTTGATGCAGTTGCAGGCCGGGATCGGAGCCAAGGCCAAGGTGGCGCTTGACCTGGTAGGGGAATGGAAAGTCGAATCCGTTCGATGGGAAGGGAGGGACTTGCCGTTTCGGTATGGATCCGGTCGCCTTGAATTCAGCATGCATGGTTTCGAGCCCGGGGCGGTGCATCCGGTGGAGGTACTTTATTCGGGGTACCTGTTTCCGGCCGCCAAGCCGCCGTGGCAGGATGGGTTGGTGGTGTCAGCGGATAGCCTGGGTTACCCTCGCTTGGGGATGACCTGTCAGGGTTCAGGGGCGCGATCGTGGTGGCCCTGCTTGGACGATGCGGCGCAGGAGCCGGATAGCCTGTCATTGACCATGACCTTCCCGGCCTATGCGGCTCCATCGCAGGCCCCTGCTTTGCGAAACCCATCGGCTGTTCCGGGCAAACCCGCCCTGCTGGACCTGGTAGCCAACGGTCGTCGGGTGGCGGATACCGTCGTCGGAAACAGGCGCACCGTGACATGGAAAGTGACCCAGCCCATTAATTTATACAATGTTACATTTAATATAGGTCGCTATGCGCGCTTTGTACAGCCCTATGCGGATCCTCAGGGTGTGGAGCGCGAATTGGAATTTTTTGTGAGCCCCGAAGACCTGAACAAGGCGCGCTCACACATGGCTCAATCGGTTGATATGATGAGTTGTTACGAAAAAAAACTGGGGCCATATGCCTTTTGGAAGGACGGATACAAAGTGATTCAAAGTTCCTATTTGGGCATGGAACATCAAAGCGCTGTAGCCTATGGAAACGGATTTCGTAACAACGAATGGGGCTTTGATTTTATTTTGGTGCACGAGAGCGGCCACGAATGGTGGGGAAATTCGGTAAGTGCCTCGGATCCATCGGATTGGTGGATTCATGAAGGCCTCACGACCCTGATGGAAGCTGTTTTTTTGGAATGCCGGGACGGGAACCGAAAACAAGCCGATGCCTACATGGTCCGTATGCGGCGCAAAATCCAAAACCAAAAACCCATGCAGGGTCCCCGGGGTCGTCGATTTGCGGCGCATGATGTTGATATTTATTACAAAGGGGCCTGGATGTTTTACAGCCTCCGCAACAGCCTGGGCAACGATTCACTGTGGTCCGCGACCTTGGGTTCGGCGTATCAAAAGTTTGCCTTGCAGACAATTTCCACCGAACAAATGGTGGATCATTGGGCTCAGGCGTTGGGGCCTCGCTATGCAGGGACCCTGCATTGGTGGCTGAACCATGCGGAATGCCCTGTTTTGGAATGGGAAATGGTGTCGAACAAAGGGGACACTACGACGAGCCAGGTTAGGTACCGATGGGCTAGAACCGCCCGAGGCATCTATTTGCCGATGGGCACGGCCTCCGGTCAGTGTTTGAATCCTCAAGCGGGGCGCTGGCAAACCATGGTTTGGAAAACTCCCGGGCATGCATTAACCCAGGCTGAGCGGTTATGGGCGCTTCAAGCTGAAATGACCAAC
>JAIXRA010000150.1 GCA_027485465.1 Bacteroidota bacterium
GAGGCGTTGGTTGATGTGCTCAAGCCAGGGGCTTATATTCTGGCTGACAATGTGTTATGGAGCGGAAAGGTGGCAGAGCCCGGGCTACACAAAGATGCGGAAACCGAGGCACTGCGTGAGTACAATCGCAGGGCGGTGACCCATCCTCGGTTGGAAACGGTGATCCTCCCGGTAAGGGATGGGTTATCCTTGGCGAGGGTACGCTAATGAAGAATTGGGGGCCGCTTCTTAGAAGCGCCAGCCCACACGAATGGAAGGCAATGTCCCAAAATTGGAGCTCACATTGCGGCTGCTGGGCTCCAGAATTCCGGAGTTGCTGCTGCTAAGGCTGGAGAAAGAGAATTCGGTGGGGCGGTTGTTCAGAATGGTCATTCCCCAATTCATTTCCAATCCCAGGTAGAGGTTTTCGACCAAATAGAAATCGACTCCGGCAACTGCACCGAAATTGAAGGACAAGAAAGGAGCCGTGATATCGGCTTTGGTTTGGAACTCATAATAACCTCCCAGGCTGTCTTCGTTGTAGTCTTTCCAGGTTTCTTTGTTACGGCCGGCATTCAGACCTACGACGGCTCCAAAATAAGGAGAGAGCCTTTTGGTACCGGATGGGTGGTATTCAAAACCGGTTTGAAGACCCCATTGGCGATCGCTAACGGTGCGGGTTCCTTCGTTGCCGGTGAAATTGGGATTCTGATAAACGCGATCTACATTGTTGCTTGTAGCTGCCTCGATCGTACCGCGCAATGCCATGCGATCGTTCAAAAAGTAGCGGTATCGCACTTTGGGCAATACAATCGTGTTTCCTTCAGTGATGTTAAGACCGACCTCAATGGTGGATTTATGGGCACCGTAGCTGGAAAAACTTCCGCTAGAGGCCGATGAAAGCGGCTTTTGGGCCAAAAGAGGCTGGGCAAAACAAAGGGTCAAACATACCAAAAAGGCTGAAAAGGTCAATTTTTGGAGCATGGGAAGGAGTTTGAGGGGTTGGTAGAGTAAGTTTTGAACTTTAACGATTTCCAAAAGTAAGCGAGAGGAACGGGGATTGCGACCCCAAAAGGGCCAAAATATGAGAATGGCCTAATTTTTCAATTAATATTGAAGCATGAAATCCGCCACCGCCGCCTCCTTTTTTGGTTTTATGGACCTATCCACTTGGAAAGGGTTGACGCGTCGAGCATCCCTCGTCGTTATCGGGATCCTGGGGGTCTTTTTGGAAATGGTGGTGGCCCAGGGGATTGTTTGGCCGCTAGGGGTCCGGGGTTTCAGCCTCTACGACGATCAGGTGATCGCCCGGTTCGAGGCCCTGCTTCCGGCGGATAGCCTTGCCCGCATGCTGAACAATCCCAACGAGGACCGGGAATACCGATGCACCGTCGTCTACACCCGTTCGGGTTTGACGGATACATTGCGGGACTGTGGTTTGAGCATACGGGGGAACACATCCCGTTCGGCGGCCAAAAAGCAGTTTCGAATTTCTTTCAACACCTACCGCAATGGTCAAAATGTGGAGGGAATCAGCGACCTCAACCTCTACGGGATGCACAACGATCCATCCATTAGCCGGGCTAAATTCTATTATGAATTATCCGAACGGGTGGGGGCCCATTCGGCTCGTGCGGCTCATGTGAATCTCTATTTGAACGGGCAATACCGGGGCGTTTATCTCAACGTCGAACACCTGAACGAGGACTTTATGCAAATGCGCTTTGCCCAGGACTACGGAAACCTCTTCAAGTGTTTGTGGCCGGCTGATTTGACCTACCGTTCCAACAACCCCAACGACTACAAATTCACTTCCGGGGGGCGACGTGCTTACGATTTAATGACCAATACAAGCGCCGACGATTATACCCGTTTTGCCTTGATGGTTAGGACTTTGACACAGACTTCCTCTTCTCAAATCTACTGTCATTTGGACAGTGTTTTGGATGTAGAATCTACCTTGTTGACTTTGGCAACGGATCTCAGTTCAGGACATTGGGATTCGTATTATAACAAAAATAATTTTTATCTCTACGAACATCCGATTGATCGAAGATTTCGCTTTTTGCCATACGATACCGATAATACATTCGGCATTCAATGGGGCGGGCCCAATTACCGCACCTTGTCGCCCTACAGTTTCACGCCCGGGGAGTCCAGGCCTTTGTACGATAAGTTAATGGCCAATTCCGAGACCCGGGATATTTATACCTTTTACCTGCGACGGTTGGCCAACCGCCAGGTCCAGGCCCCCTATTTGGCTTTTGTGGACAGTATCCGGGATCGCTTAGCGCCTTTTGCTTTGTTGGATTCGTTCAGGACCCTGGATTACGGGTTTACGTACGCGGAATTTTTGCAGTCGTTTTCCGGCAATCTAAACCGGGCCCATGTGACCGGTAGCATAACACCTTTTTTGATTGCGCGTTCGGCGTCTACCCTGGGGGCTTTAACGGGTCCGAGCAACCTGGCGCCCATCGTTCATCGACCCTTGGTGCTGAATCCATACCCCGGACGTCGGGCCACCATCCGGGTACGTATTGAGGATGAGCTAAGCAGCGGGGTAACAGCCGTGGCGCTGGCGACTCAGGACGGGGTGACCCTTCAAATCCCGCTATGGGACGATGGACTGCACGGGGATGGTGCTTCGGGCGATGGAGTCTACGGGGCCTATTGGAATCTGAACTCAGCGGTTCAGCAGTGCAGTGTGCAGGTGAGGGCATTGGATGTGGCTCAAAATCAACGCATTCGGCCTTGCAATCCCATGCGGGTTGCTCTCCGAAATCAGGGCCCGTTGGTGCTGAACGAAATCATGGCGCTGAATCGCACCGGAATCACCGACCAAGCCAACCAAACCAGCGATTGGATTGAGCTTCATAACACAGGATTGCAGCCCTACAGCCTGAACGGGGTTTTCCTGACCGATAACATGGCCGAACCGGGGCGTTGGCGTTTACCGAACCTGACAATTCCGGCCGGTGGTTTTGTCTTGGTATGGGCCTCCGGGGATACAACGCGGGGCAACCTGCATGCCAATTTTACCCTCTCGGGTTACGGGGAATGTGTGGGCCTTCATCGCTTGCAGGGCAGTCAGTTCGTGATGATGGATACCCTGTGTTATGGAACTCAACAGGACGATGTAGCGTGGGGCCGGGCTGGCGATGGCGCCTTGGATTGGGTGCCTTTTCTGGTCCCCAGTCCGGAGCGCAGCAACGGTGCTCCCTCCGGCACAGCGCCCATCGCCGACGCCCCCAGGGGCGGGGGGCTTTGCCCCGCCCGGCCCAACCCCTTCCAAGACGAACTGTCCTTTGACTTGGACAACCGCGAAAACGGCTCCAATACGGGCAATAGCAACAACTCCGGCAGCGGCAACAACACAGGCAGCGGCGGCAACACAGGCAACGGCAGCAACACAGGCAGCGGCAGCATCACAGGCAACGGTGACAACCCGAACCACGCCCATTCTTGGACGATTCTGGGTACCCGTGGCCAAACCATGGCTGCTGGGAACAGCCGGTCGGTTCATGCAGAAACCCGTACCTGGCCCCCTGGGCTTTACCACCTCCTTTGGCAGGATCGCCAAGGACAGGGCCGCTGCAAATTGCTCAAGCTCCCCTGACCCATCGCTCGAACTTCTCCCCGGGCCCGCACAAACTTCCTCGGGCCCTGGTTGTTCCCTTGAAGTGAACCCCGCAGAACCCGGCTTGGATTTTTTGTTCTTGCCGCACCAACTTGTTGAGCCCGAGCGCCTGATTTCCAAGGGGACAGCCGCCGAGCGCC
>JAIXRA010000045.1 GCA_027485465.1 Bacteroidota bacterium
TCCGGAGGTTCTTATCCTCCTTTTGCGGATTTGAGCTCCAACCCCGGCTTGTGGTTTAACTATTTGGTGGGTTTTCAAAACCTGACCAATATGGACCTCGAAAACCCGTCCCAAGACAGCAGCTGGCTGATCGGCTGGTCCACCGACAACGCCACCACCGGACGATGGGAATTGGGGGTCCCTGTACCATCCTATGTTACGCCCGGTAATCCTTCAACGATCGTCCAAGCCGGAACCAATGCCACTCCCGGCGGGACCCGTTGTGCTTTCACCGGCAATGCCCTGCCCGGTGACGATCCCGATACCGAAGATGTGGACGGAGGTCGGACGACTCTGCGGACCCCCCCCATGGACCTTAGCACCATGTCCGACCCCGTTTTGGCCTACCATCGCTGGTTCACCAACGATATGGGCGACAACGCCGGAGCCGATTTTTGGGAAGTCTACATCAACAACGGAACGACCACCTGGAAATTAGTAGAACGTACCAACCGTAGCGATCGTCAATGGCGCCGCAATGTATTCCGGGTCAGCGATTATGTGACACCCAATGCGACGGTTCAACTTCGTTTTATCGCCAACGATCAGGCCCCGGCCAGCACCGTCGAAGCTGCGGTGGACCGAATCCAAACCTTCGTGAATGCTTTTGGTGCAGGGGTTCCATCGGAGACCAACCTTCGTACCCGTCTTTTTCCCAACCCTTTTCGTCAAAACCTTGTGTTGGAACACCGCATCGATCAAGCGGGTGAACTTATCCTTGAACTCTCCACCGCCGACGGCCGCGTAGCCTTGACCCGCAACTTGCAGGCCACCCCAGGCAGCAATCGCTGGGAAATTGAAACAGCGGAGCTACCCGTAGGGCTTTATTATGCGCGCATTTTGAGCCGTGACGTCGTCTCTCCCATACTCAAAGTAGTCAAAAAACCTTAGAAAAATCTCCATGAAGGTATCCTACCGTTGGCTATGCCGGTATTTTGACTTAGAAACCGATTCCGCCGAGTTTCCAAAACCAGAACTTGTTGCAGGGACCCTAACAGCTTTGGGCCTCGAAGTCGAAGACGAGCTGATTATCGGCCGCAGTCCCGAACAACTGCAGGGGCTGCTGGTTGGCGAGGTGGTGGAATGTGTTCCACACAGCGGGGCGGACCGATTGCGGGTGACGCAGGTGAATGTAGGTCAACCCGAACTTCTAAAAATTGTCTGCGGGGCTCCCAATGTAGCGGTTGGGCTCAAGGTGGTGGTAGCCCCGGTAGGAACAACCCTGTTCCCTTTGAAGGGCGAACCACTGACCATTCGCATGGCCAAGATCCGAGGCGAACAAAGCCAAGGAATGTTATGCGCCGAAGATGAACTGGGCCTGGGCCCGGATCACGATGGCTTGATGGTTCTGTCTCCAGAAACGGCGCCCGGCACCCCGTTGGTTGATATGCTCAAGGTGGAGATGGACTGGGTGTGGACCCTGGGACTGACTCCGAACCGCATGGACGCCCTCAGTCATTACGGGGTAGCACGCGATTTGGGAGCGGCCTTGGCCTTGCCTGTGATTCCTTTGGCCTGTTTGTGTCGTGAGAATTCACCCATGGACCTGGAGGGCCAACCCTTGCCTGATTATGTTCGTTCTTCGGCTCGTTACCGTCCGATTCGTCTGGGAGTTGAACAAGGCGGAGATTGCCCGCGGCTTGCCGGACTGGCCATTGAGGGAGTTCGGATCGGTCCTTCACCGGAATGGCTCCAAAAGGCTTTGCTAGCCTTGGGCCATAAGCCAATCAACAATGTCGTCGATGTTACCAATTGGGTCCAATTTGAATTGGGTCAACCATTGCACGCCTACGATCGCTCCTTTCTTGAAGGAGACCAATTGGCGGTACGCAGAGCCCGACAAGGCCAACGCATTCGCTTGCTCGATAACAAAGAATACAATCTTAGCCCGGTCAACCTGGTCATCGAGGACGGCGTGAAAGCTGTGGGCCTGGCCGGTGTGATGGGGGGCGCGGGAGATTCGATCCATCCCGAAACCACCGATATCTATTTGGAATGCGCCTGTTTTGACCCCTCATCCATCCGTGCCTCGGCGCGTTCGTTGGGGCTTCGCAGCGAAGCCTCCTACCGCTTTGAACGAGGAACCGACCCAGAACTGGTACCCTTGGCCCTTGAATGGGCTGCAGCCTTGATTTTGGATGTGGCGGGAGGCGGAATTCCCCATCCCATGCAGCGATTAACGGTTCCTCTCGGGGACCCCCAACCGGTCCTCTTAAGCTCTCGCAAGATCCAACAAATCGCCGGGTGCCCGGTGCCTGTTGACGAAACGGAGCGAATACTCAAGGCCCTGGATTTTGAGCTTCAGCCCATCCCAACCGACGCACAGAACCAGGACGATGGCCCTGCGTGGATGGTCCGACCTCCTTATTACCGTAGGGATGTTCGAAGAGCCGTGGACATGGTCGAAGAGGTCCTGAGGGTCTGGGGTTACGACCGCATCCCCATTCCCGATCAACACCGCTACCGCAATCGTTACCCGTCGCCATCAACCCAGCCATCAACCCAAGAAAAAATTTCCCAATGGCTCAGTGCCCGCGGTTTCAATGAATTTGTGGGTCTTTCCTTTGTTTCATCCGCGGAATTCCAGGCGGTTGAGCCAAACCTAAGCCGCGGTGTACGGGTCCTTGGGCCTGTGAACGAGCAAATACCGCTTCTGCGCCCCTCCCTCCTCCTCAGCGGACTCAAGCATTTGGCCTACAATTTGAATCGTCGCCAAAACGATGTTCAATGTTACGAGTTTGGCCGAACCTATGCCCTCGATGAACAGGGGCGTCCCGAAACCGAAAAGGAGGAACTCTGCCTGATGGTGACCGGTCAGCAATTCCCCGAAACTTGGTACAGGGCAGCCTCTCAGGTGGATGGGCCCTATTTGCAGGGGCATGTACAGGACTTGCTCGCCTTCTTGGGTTCGACCAAGGCCCTGGAAACCACGGCTGTTCAGCCCATCCCCGCCCATCTGCTGGACCTCTTCGGCATACGCCAGCCGGTCTTTGCCTGCATTCTGAATTGGACCGACTGGGTTCATGCCCCCGGCAGCCCGGCGCCGACCTACCGGGATATTCCACGCTTTCCCTCGGTTCGCCGGGACTTGGCCTTGGTGGTTCCTGCCTCGGTCCCCTACCAGGCCATCGAAGACCTGGCCCGCCAGAACGGAGGTCCTTACCTGGAATCCCTCTATTTGTTTGATCTGTATCGGGGACAGGGGCTTCCGGCCGACCATGTCTCCTACGCCATCGCATTGGTTTTTAGGCATCCTGAACAAACCCTGACCGACCAGGAGGTGGAGGGGACAATTCAAAAAATGCTGATTAACTTTGAGAAATCTTTAGGAGCCCGATTGCGTCGTTAGGATGAAAACCGGAGAATTGTTGTCCAAACTGGAGGGCCTGCGCAGGCAGGCTGATTTTGCCGAGAACCGATTAGAGCGCGTTCTTGCCGAAAACACCGAACTTCAGTCCAAAAACAAGCGTCTGGAAACCAGTCTTCGAACCCAAAAGAGCGAACTTGAAGCACTCAAGGAGGAATTCCGAACCTTGCAGTTGCAACGAGCTCTAACCGGGAACGACCAAACCCGTCATCAGGCCAAACTCAAGATGAACCAATTTATCCGAGAAATAGACCTATGCCTTGCCCAACTGCAAGAATAGCCTGACCCTCAACCTTTCGAATGCAACCCAGCGAAATCCAAATCCAGATAGGGAACCGAACCTACCCCCTCCAGGCCCCGGCCGCGGAGCTGGAACGATTACGCCAAGCGGAATCTCTACTCAACGAACGCCTCACCCAGTACAAAACCCAACATCCCGGAGCAGATCGCTTCGATTTATTGGGAATGACCGCCTATTTTTTGGCTCACAGCCTCCTCCAAGCCCAACAAAGCCCGGCCGCCAGCGGCAAGGATCAAGGAATCATGGACGAAGCCACCGCCCTGGAAGTTAGCGAACAATTGGAGGCCCTTGAATTCAGCCTGAACAGGATGTTGCAAACGCGAAGTACGAGCAAGGAACAGGCTATCTGACCGGTTGGGCGTTAACCCAAACGCCCATGACCCTTACCCTTATCATCAGTATCCTGCTCGCCGGCGCCGCCGGATTGGGCCTTGGCAAATTTATTTTTGCCGTCAAAGCCGGCCGCGAAAAAGAAGAAGCCGAAAAAGAAGCCAAGCGCATCCTCTTCGAAGCAGAGTCCAAAGCCGAAGCGTTCCGAAAAGAAAAGGAACTTCAGGCCAAAGAGCGCTTCATCCAGCTCAAATCCGAGCACGAAGCCGAAGTCCAGCGCAAAAATCAATCGATCCAATCCAGAGAGCAGGGCCTCACCACCAAAGAACAGCAGCACAAACAAAAAGAACAGACCCTCAACCAAAAGCTAGAGCAAGCATCCCGCAAAGAGAACGAACTGGACCAAAGGAAACAGCAATTGGACCGTTTGAGTCAGAACCTGGAACAACAGGAACAAGAACTTTCCAAGGCCCATATGCGGACCGTACAGGCCCTTGAAAAGGTCGCCGGCCTAAGCGCCGAACAGGCCCGCCAACAACTCATGGAATCCCTCATGGACGAGGCCCGTAGCCGTGCCTCCGCCTCCATCAAAGACCTGGTGGACGAGGCCAAGCTCAATGCCCACAAACAAGCCAAAAAAGTGGTCATCGAAACCATCCAGCGCAGCGCGACCGAGCATTCCATCGAAAACTCGATCTCGGTCTTCCAAATCAAAAATGACGAAATCAAAGGTCAAATCATTGGCCGCGAAGGCCGAAACATCCGGGCGCTTGAAGCAGCCACCGGGGTAGAATTTTTGGTGGACGATACCCCTGAAGCCATTATTTTGTCATGCTTTGACCCGTTGCGTCGGGAAATTGCCCGCCTCGCCCTGCATCGCTTGGTGAGCGATGGCCGCATTCACCCGGCCCGCATTGAGGAGGTGGTTACCAAAACCAAAAAACAAATCGAGGACGAAATCGTCGAAATCGGAGAAAGAACCTGTATTGATTTGGGGATTCACGGATTGCACGCCGATTTGGTCCGTTTGGTAGGCAAAATGCGGTATCGCTCTTCCTACGGTCAAAATTTGTTGCAACACAGCCGCGAAGTGGCCAACCTTTGCGCCACCATGGCATCGGAATTGGGCCTTAATCCAAAGCTAGCCAAACGAGCCGGCCTGCTTCACGATATCGGCAAAGTTCCGGATGATCAACCCGAACTGCCCCATGCCTTGCTAGGGATGCAGTTGGCCGAAAAATGCAAAGAACACCCTGTGATTTGCAACGCCATTGGTGCTCACCACGATGAAATCGAAATGACCGATCCTATTTCGGCGATTGTACAAGCTTGCGATGCGATATCAGGATCACGACCCGGCGCACGACGCGAAGTGGTAGAAGGCTATATCAAGCGCCTCAAGGAACTCGAAAACATGGCTCAATCCTTCAAAGGCGTCGAAAAAGCCTTTGCCATCCAGGCGGGTCGTGAACTCAGGGTTGTAGTGGAGGCTGACAAAATTTCGGACGATCAATCCGAATTGATGTCGGTGGAATTATCCCAGCGGATCCAAAACGAAATGCAGTATCCGGGTCAAATCAAAGTAACCGTCATCCGTGAAAAACGGGCGGTCGCTTACGCCAAGTGAGTTGGGTAGGTTAACCAACCCTCGGGGCCTTTGATTTGAAGACCCCCAGGACCATCAACCACCCGTCCAATCACATCGCATTGGATCCCAAAATGTCGACCCCATTGGAGCGCTGTTTCCGCAAGCTCCATGGGCAGGTAAACCTCCAAACGATGGCCCATGTTGAACACACGGTACATTTCTTCCCAAGCGGTACCGCTTTGTCGCCGAATCAATTCAAACAAAGGAGGAACCGGAAGGAGATTATCCTTGATAATGTTGGCGTTCCCCACAAAATGCATCACCTTGGTTTGACCCCCGCCACTGCAGTGGATCATACCATGAAGGCGCGATACCCCCAGGTCTTGAATCAAGGCTTGAATTAAAGGGGCATAGGTCCGGGTGGGCGACAAGAACCAACGCCCAAAATCCAAACCCTCCCTTTCTTGGGTCGGCGCCAAACCTAGTTCTCGCGCCAGAAGGGTGTTCAAATCCTCGGTGAGGAGCAGTTGACCACTGTAACATAAGTCTTTGGGGACCCGTGGGTCCAT
Source organism: Bacteroidota bacterium (assembly GCA_027485465.1). Taxonomy (GTDB): domain Bacteria; phylum Bacteroidota; class Bacteroidia; order UBA7662; family UBA7662; genus SYHX01. The sequence continues at coordinate 6,195 of JAIXRA010000045.1, forward strand.
CGTTTCCGGATACAATTCCCGGTATCGTTGGTCCAACAGGTCGTGTCGGGCCGAGGTCAATCCATTGGAGCCTATTCCGGAATTGGGCACTGCTTCGTAAGAACAGAGCCCGTGCGATGCAAAGCCCACCACGGCATCACCGACCGCAATGCGATGATTGGATAAGACACCGGACCGGGGCATCCGGGCGGTCATGGTAGAATCGACCACCACTGTTTGAATCAAATCTCCTAAATCGGCCGTTTCACCGCCACCTGAATGCACCACCACGCCCCAGCGCTCCAATTCCTCCAAGTACTCAGCGGTGCCTTGGATCAAGGCCGACAGAACGTCCCCCGGAATCCGATGCTTGTTACGACCCAACGTGGACGAAAGCAAAAAGGGACCCGTTGCCCCAGCGCAACACAAGTCATCCAAGTTCATCACCACAGAGTCCCGGGCAATCCCTTTCCATACGTCGGTATTCCCTGTCTCTTTCCAATACAAATAAGCCAGAGCCGACTTGGTCCCGGCACCATCTGCATGAATCAAATTGCAGAAATCGGGGTCACCGCCCAAAACGTCCGGTAAGACCTTGCAGAAAGCCGAAGGAAACAAACCTTTTTCCAGTCCGGCGATGGCGCGATGAACATCGTCCTTGGTGGCCGATGCACCCCGGGCTAAATACCTTGAAGTGCCTTCCCCTGCCTCACTCATGGCCTGGCAGCAGGGCGGACCGGGCGTGGTTTTTCGGAGATAGCCGTGTACAGCGTTTCTTCCGTGCTTTCGGTTTCTTCACCGGTAACCCGACGGTACTTGACTATAATCCGATCCAAATCAATGGACGTTATGCTAAAGGTGGTTCGGCGATTGACTTGATGCTCTTGTTCCGTGCAGCGTACTTTGTCTTTGCACCGATTCAGCAGACGGGATTCCCCATAGCCGATGGCTTTGAGACGTGTAGAATCAATGCCCTGGGAACGCAGGTAATCCACCACCGACTGAGCACGACGTTGAGAAAGCTTCCGGTTGTATCCATCCGATCCTCTGGAATCGGTGTGGGAATTGATCGCGATCGAAATATTGGGGGATTTGTTAAGAAAACGAACCAAGGAATCCAAAGCCACCATGGATACGGGGCGCAAACGGGAGCTATCGTAATCGTACAAGATATCTGTTAGGATAAACTCCTCGGTAGGAACCAACTTCATGGGCAAATCGATAACCCAATCCATATCATCCTTGGTTTGGTAGGTATCAAAGGCGGTATCCGTCGGATAGTACAGCAAACGCTGAGCGGGTCCGGCATGAAGACCTGCCGGGATTTTGGAGGACGGGACACTGGCTTCCAATTGGTAGCGAACATCTTCACGAATCTTGAAGGCATACGCACCTAGGGAGTCGGTCACGGTTTCGTAATAAGTGCTATCTTCTAACAAAAGACGAACAAAAGCGCCTGGCAAAGGTTTGCGGGTGGTATCATCGATGACCTTGCCTTTGAGGCTAAGTCGATAAGGAATGGCATTCCACAAATAGATATCATCACTCCCTCGTCCTTCCAATCGGCTCGATACCAAAAATCCGTTGCGTAATTTGGGGTTGGCCGTGAAGCCGAAGTCATCGGCCCCGGAATTGATGGGATTCCGCATGTTTTGGGCTTGCTCCCAATCGGAACCTCCCCCGCTGCTGCGAAAAATATCCAACCCCCCCATGCCCGGGTGCCCATCGGAGGCAAAAAACAAGACAGTATCCGATGCATGAATAAATGGAAACATCTCGTCTCGCTCGGTGTTAATCGTGGAACCCAAATTCACGGGCTCTTCCCAAGTATCGTCCTGGGTGCGGTTCATAAACCAAACATCCCGGCCCCCGTAACCCCCTTCGGCATTGTTGGCAACAAAATACAATTTGTCTTCGTTCACCGAAATGGAGGGATGGCCCACATCGATCGTATCCGCAAAAATGCTGATGGGTTCCGGTTCGGACCAACCGGTGATTTCACGGGTTGTTTTGAATATGCGACATACACCTTTCTTGACATTGCATCGCGTAAAATACATGGTGTTCCCATCGGTGGTCAGACTAGGCGTACCCTCGTTCCCCGTCGTGTTAATCAAACCTGGAACCGGACGCAGTTTGGTCCACTTGCCCTGGCCATCCACATAACTCTCAAACAAATCGCTAAAGTCTTCGCCCAAGCGACCGTATAATTTAGTCCCCATGGCATCGGGGCGGGTTGAACTCAGCAGAATCGCATTGGTCTTCATCGGGGCGATTCCAAACTCCGAGTTCTTGGTATTAAATCGTTTGATATTTTCAACCGTATACCGTGCTGGTTTTTCGAGCCAAGTCTGAGCAAGACGACAAGATTCAATGAGCCACTTGATGTACGGCTCCTCGGGGCGCAATCGCAAATAGGCCTCGTACTGATCAATGGCCTCTGGATAACGCTCCAAGGCCCTCAAGATGGTACCGTACTGTATATGAATGGCCTCGTTGGCATAACCCATTTTGAGCGCCTTCGCATACCATGGATCGGCGTTCTTGATTTCGTTGGCCATTCGATAACATTCAGCAATCAGGAACGGCACTTCCTTGTCCTTTTTGTCAAAGCGTAGGGCATTCTTGTAATGCTCAATGGCAAAAAAGTAGTTCTCGGCTTTATAGGCACGGTCCCCTTCCAAGCGTGCCTCGTTAACTACTTTTTTGGCGGTCCCCAAAGTATCGGCCTCGTCGGCAAGTTTCTGAATAAAACCCGGGGTTTTCTTGGTTTTGTCGGTGGCTTTGGCGGTTGCCTTGGGGGTATCCTGGGCCTGGGCGGGCAGCCAGATACCCATGAACATCAAGCTGAAAGCCGCGCACAGCGCTAGGGTTCCGAATCGTTTCATGTCTAGGGGTACAGGGGTCATCGAGAGAGGGCAAATCAGCCCAGAATCAAGGCAATTTCAATTTCTTTTTGGCGGTTTCCAGCAAGTTATCGGAATCCTTGGTGTAGAGAAAGTTACCACTGCTCGTATCAAAAATATAATCGTAATTTCCTTCTTTGGCGATGGATTTGATGGCCTCTTCGGCCTTTTGGATCACCGGACCCAGCAAATCTTCTTTGCGCTTGGCGATATCTTGTTGAGCGCGCTGCTGAAAATTATCGATATTGGACTGGAGGTCCTGGATTTCTTTGGTCTTGTATTCGCGCAATGATTCACTCCACTCCTTGCTCTTGGATTGAAAATCGGCGTATTTCACTTTGAGCTCGCTGAGCATAGCCTGGACCTGGGTTTCCATTCCTTCGGCAAATCGTTTGAGGCTGTCCTCTGCTTTTTTGGTTTCTGGCATCAAGGATACCAACTCACCGGAATTGATATGACCCAAGCGGGGGCCCTGAGCCAAAGCCGGTTGAACAAAACCTGAAGCCAAGGCCATAACAAGGCCGAGGAAAAGGAGGCGAGATGGGGAGCAAAACAAGGTCTTCATGGGGCTCTTAAGGATTTGGTTGGATGGAGGTTAAGGCATTCGTTGGGAGCCGGTGGCTGGGGCCGGTGGCTGGGAGGCTTTGGGCGGGGTTTTGGAGTTATTCGTTGGTTTAGGTTGGGCCTTGGCCGTAGGACTCTTTCGGACAACGCCCATCGCTGCCAGAATCTCGTTGCTTTTGTCCAACTTGGGGCTGACAAATAGCAGCTGGTTTCCGGCGGCTCTGTCAAATATAAGGTCGTAGCTTTTATCACGGGCATATTTCTGGACCGCTGCATAGATTTTGTCCTGCAAGGGACGAATCAGGTCCTGCTGCCTTTTGACGAGGGCTCCCTCTTCACCAAACTGCTCTTTTTGCCAGGCCAACAGCCTTTCCTCCCGGGCTTTGATCTCTTCCATTCGCTCCTGCTGCATGGTTTCAGTAAGCAAGGGGCTTTCGGCCCGCAGGGTACGGTAAAGTCGATCTATTTCCTGCTTCATTTCCTCGGCTTCGGCATTCCAACGCTCCACCTGCACCTTGAGCTCGCTTTGAGCAGCCGCGTACTCACTCATCTGACCCAACATGTATTCCGTGTCCACATAGATGTACCGCTGAGCATGGGCCGTTGGCCCTCCCGCCCACTGAATCATAAGGGCCACCCAAATCCCTGCCAAGACCTTTTTCATCCTCTTAGAACGACTGACCGATGGAAATATGCACATTGCCTTTGTGGACTTCACCGGCCCCAGGAACCGGGTCCATACCATAACCCCAATCCACACCTAACAGACCAAACATGGGCAGAAAGACCCGCACCCCTACCCCGGCCGAACGGTAATTGAGGAATGGGTCAAATTGCCTGACTTTGCGAAACGAATTCCCTGCCTCCAGAAAGGTCGTGGCGTAGATGGTTGCGCTGGGGTTGAGCGACAATGGGTATCGCAATTCCATGGTGTACTTCTGAAAGGCTGTCGCTCCCAAAAGCTGACTTGTTTGTGGGTCTCGAGGTGTCAACGAATTGTTTTGGTAGCCTCTCAAACCGATCAATTCCCGGTCATCCAAAGCAAAGCCCATTATACCATCACCCCCCACATAAAATCGACCAAAGGGCACCTCTCCGGTTTCCTGGGTGTAATTGCCCAGCCATCCGTATTGAATCCGACTCATCAGCACCAGGTTACCCACCAGCTTGGTGTACTGCTGAAAGTCAAAACGCCATTTGTGGTATTCGACCCACTTGTAGCGCTCCTGAGCAGTGGCATCGGGACGAAGCTTTCGACCCAGCAACGAATAGGGCGGAGCAATCTGTGCAACCACGGAGAGATTCGCCCCGCTGCGAGGAAAGATGGGCTGGTCAACACTGTTGCGCGATAGGGTTTCTTTGAAAAAAAAATTATTGGAAACACCGTCTGGCAAAAAGGCGGTGTTCTGGTTATTAACCAACACAAATTGCTGAAAATTAACACTATGAACGACCGTAAAAAAGTCGTCCGGCTTCTTGAGCCGCTGCCCAAAACTGACGCTGGTTCCTTTGATCGTGATGGACTGACGCAAAGGGTTGGTCCTGGGCAAGCCGTTGGGTACCTGAATCGAAACATAACCACTGACCGTAAAGGAATTGGGCTTTTTGCCGCCTAACCAAGGCTCGGTGAACGATAAATTGTACGAGGAAAAAAAGCGTCCGTTGGACTGGGCCCGGACACTAACCCGCTGCCCATCCCCACCAGGTACCGGTGTCCACGCTTTGGGGTTGAACATTTTGCGGGTCGAAAAATTATTCAAGACCAAGCCCAGTGAACCCACCACCTGGCCGGCACCCCAACCGCCGGATAGCTCCACCTGATCGTTTGAACGCTCCGTGACTTTGTATTCAATATCAACGGTACCGTCCTGAGGATTGGGCGTAGGAACCACCCCCAATTGTTCGGGGTCAAAGTAGCCAAGCTGGCTTAATTCACGGGTGGTTCGCATCACATCGCTGCGCGAAAACTTTTGTCCGGGCCGGGTGCGCAATTCACGGATGATCACGTGATCGGAGGTCTTGTCATTGCCTTTGACAGTCACACGTCGCACCGTGGCCTGGGCTCCTTCAACCACCCGCACCATCAAGTCGATGCTATCGCCTTCAACCCGACTTTCGTGCGAAGTAACCTGAAAGAAAAGGTAACCGTCATCCATATACAACGACGAAATATCCCGACCCGACGGGTCCATTTGAAGTTTGGACTCGATTAATTCTTTGTTATACAAATCCCCCGGTTTCATGCCCAGTAGTCCCAACAAGACGCTATCGCTGTGCACCGAATTTCCCTCGATCTCCAATCGCCGAACGAAATAGGGTTTGCCTTCAAACAAGTCCACCAAAACGCCCATCTGCCCATCCCCTATCGAAAAAACCGAGTCCCGCAGAATGCGCGCATCGCGGTAACCCATGCGTTGGTAACGGCGGATTAGTTTGGTCTTTTGTTCTTCGAATTTTTCGGGATCCCATTTGCCATTGCGCAAAGGGTTCCAGCGGACCCTGGGACGGGCTGTTTTGAGAATGCGCATCACATTTTTTGCATCAATCGCTGAGTTTCCCGTCAATTGGAGGGAGGCAACACGCACTTTGGCCCCAGGCTCAACACTCACATTCAATGTGGAGGCGTTGATTTGATTGGTGTCCGGTACGGTGTTCAACACAACTTTGACCTCCCGGTAACCCTTGTCGATGTAGTATTTGCGAACGACCCTGCTAATATTCCCTTTGACCTCATCGGTCAGAATTTTGCCCTTGAAAGTTTTGAGCGATTCGGTCATTTCCTCGGCCTTGGCCTTGGATACTTTGCGATTAAATACAACTTTGGAGAGACGAGGCTTTTCTTCGAGCACCAGGCAGAGATAAATCTGTTCTTCGACCACCGAATCCACCCGAATTTGGACGTTCCCAAAAAGTCCCTGCTTCCATAGATTGCGCACAGCTTTGGCCCCTTCTTCCCCAAGCAGGGTGAATCGCTGACCTTCCCGCAGTCCGGCAATCATCATCAGCAAGTCCTGATCCGTATGCCTCAGGCCCTCCACACGGACTTTGGCGATCCGATAACTGCGTACCACCTCCCCGGCAGAAGCTGCGGAGCCGGGAACCTGGGCTTGGCTTGTCCAAGGCAAGCAGGCAAAGCAACCCAAAAGGCCGGCCCAAAGACCTGCCATAAATAATGTTCGCATCATCAGGAATGGGCGGTGGTTTGGGCAGAGGTTTTACCAAATCGGCGTTCCCTTTGCTGGTATTCTTCGAGCGCAGCCAAAAAATCTGCCTTGCGAAAATCGGGCCAGCACGTTTCGGTAAAATAAAGCTCCGTGTAGGCGGACTGCCATAACAAAAAATTCGACAGGCGCTGTTCACCGCTCGTTCGGATCATGAGGTCCGGATCGGGCAAGAGGGCCGTCTGCAAACGATGAGTCAAGGTGGCCTCGTTGATTTGACTTGGATCTAATTCTTGGGCCTTGACCTCTTCGGCGATTTTTTTGACCGCCGACAAAATTTCGGAGCGGGCGCTGTAGGATATCGCCAAGTTTAGCTGCATCTGATGGTTATCCGCGGTCAACTGTTCGGTTCGCTTCAACTGCTCGCGGCAACGGGCCGGCAAAAGATCCAAATCCCCAAAGGAATGCAAGGCAATTTTATTCTTCATGAGTGTATCCAACTCGGACTCCACGGTTTCTACCAACAATTGCATGAGGGCCTCCACCTCCAGAGCAGGGCGGGACCAATTCTCAGTCGAAAAGGTGTAAAGCGTCAAATATTTAACGCCCAATTCGGCACATATTTCACAAGTCTCCCGCACTGCCTGAACCGCATAGCGATGTCCATAAATCCGATCCTGACCCCGTTGCTGAGCCCATCGTCCGTTCCCGTCCATGATAATCGCCACATGGGCCGGTATACGCTGGGTATCCATCCGTTCTTCCTGTCCGCTCATCCCGGCTTTTATTTGATTCGACAGCGACGCGATGGGATATGGTAGTGGTAATAAACCATGAGGGAACCGTACGCATCGTTGTACGCATTCACCCCTCGTTGACTACCGGGCTCTCTGGCTGAGAGTCCTTTTTCCCAACTCCGATCCGACATATCTGCGGCAACGGTGTTCCGATACAAACGAAGGTAGGAGGCATCAAAATAAGTGCCCGAAATGTCATCCAAAAAATCGGTACCCGTAAAGCAATAGGTCCATTCGATTCCCACGCCGTGATTGCCTTTGAAATTGCGACGATAACCCAAGCTAATCGGGAAAATCCAGGTGTTCAAGGTATAACGCTCCGCCTCCAGCCCCAAATTCTCTAAGCCAGGTTTTTCACCCAACCCTTGCCCCTCCGTTCCCAAAGGTTGAAGTGCGACCAATGTGCCCTTGTGCCTGGCCATCGGATCAAAAAAGAATCGACCCAAACCCAAACCCAAGTAAGGAGCGCTGCGACGTTTCAAGGAACCTGGAACATATGGCCAAAAATTAAATTCCACGCCCAGTCGGGCTTCGATAATAGAGGACGTAAAACTGAGGTTTCGCTGAATCTGTTTGGGATCACCACTCACCGAATCCGCCGCCGAAACCTGTCCCTGTCCAACCTGCAATTTCACCCCCCAATGCGGGCTAAAATTGTATTTAGCATGAATGGCCCCGTAGGCTCCGGGCTTGAAACCAGACATGGGTACCTGGATATCGCCACGATAGGAAGTTAGACCGCCCCCGAAACCAAGGTCCACCCACTGAGCGGAAACAGGATTTGAAAACACAACCCACATCAGCATCAAAAACCCTGCCATACCGCAGGTCCGACGGCGTTGAAGGGGGAACATGATCAGGGTGTGGGGCAATTGTAAGGGTAAATAACCCGTGAAATACTGAGGCCTACGAAGAGGTACCCGTCGTTACGGCCGTTGCTGTTGCCGCGGGCAGAACCGAGCGCATTGGGTTTGAGCCAAGGATGCAATTGACGGGTACGATCCACAAATTCAGATGCTTGAGAACCATGGACGGAACCGATAACCGCCGGGTTGGCGTATTGACCCGACACATCATCCAAATAATCGGTGAATAGAATTCGGTATCCGGCTTCGGCCGACATGCGGGTGTATTTGTCCAACGTCCAACGAATACCCAAACCCAGTGGAATACCCAATTGCGTTGAACGATACTCCGGAGTGTTGTAGAAATTCGATAGACCCTGGCCTTCGGTGGTGAGGTCCTTGAGCTTAATCCAACCGATGGAATCAATGGCGGAACGGGCTTCGGATTCGTAGTGATAGACATTGAACCCGCCAAAAACATAAAAATTGGCGCGTCGAACGCTGCTGTTTACCATGAATTCACCAAACTTGTATTCCAGAACCACACTGAACTCGGTCAGGCGGGTTCGAAACGAAAGATTACGCAGATTCACATCATCCCTCACCGAGGTGACGGTCTGGCTGAAGGAGTCTACCCTGAAGTACTCTCCGACCAAGCGATTGTACTTGGCACCGGTGGGGTCCCTGTAGGCCTCGTTGGCTAGGTTTCTGAGCTCCGGGCTGTTATCGGAACCGGCCAACGTTGCAAAGTTCACATCGGCCCGAAGGCTGAGGCTCTTGGAAAGGTGACGGCGAAAATGAGCCCCTATTCCACCCCGGGTACTGTAAATGAAATTATTGATATGGGCCAGATCGCCGACATAGGTCGTCGAATACATATTCACCCCAAATTCTCGGAGCTGAGCGAACCCCTTTGCCGGAACCAGTCCTAAACCCAAAAGGGTTAATAGCAGGGCTCTTCGGGAAATGCAATACCAGTCGTTCATACCAAACAAATTAGCCAAAAGGCGAAAATACCGCAAAAAATGCAGAAATTATCCCCGAGGGTCCAGGCCCCAGAGGAGTTTGGTTTTGAGGTTATCAAGATGCGAAAAACCCTTGAACCTGGCCAATCGCAGGGGTCGTAGGGAGAGTCCCAGGTCAATTTTCCCTTGTTCGGCCCAATCCAGAACCTTCCCATCCACCATCAACCGGGCGGGACCGCCGTTGGATTCCGCCTCGGTCTGCAGGGTGATCCGAACATTTTGGTCGACAACCACCGGTCGAATCCCCAATTGATGCCCAGCGACCGGGGTAATCGTCCAAACCTTGCTCTGCGGGAGGACTATAGGGCCACCGCAACTCATCGAATAGGCGGTAGACCCGGTCGGTGTAGCCACCAAGAGCCCATCGGCTTGGTAGCGGTTGAGTAATTCGCCGTCCAGGGTACAGGCAACCCGCATGAGACCGGCCCCCATTCGGTGCAAGGCAACTTCGTTGAGCGCGTAGACCAAACCCAATTGACCTGGACCCTTGGGGTATTTGCATTCCAAGAGGCTACGCTCCTCCAACAATACCTCTCCGTTCCGAATGGCCTCCAAGGCCCTTGGAATATCTTCGGTTCCTCCGGCCGAACTCAAAAAACCAAGGCGACCAAAATGGAAGCCAAAGACCGGCAATTGAGTCCCCACCGCCAATGGAACCGTATCCAACATGGTACCATCACCGCCCAATACCAAGACCATCGCGGCCCCGGCAAGCGTCGATGGTTCCCCGACCCCCCAAACATCGGGACCGCTACCGGCCTGCCCAAAGAAATCAGGGCTCTCAATGTTTAACTCTTCCCGGACCAAAGGCTCCAAAGAACGGTGCCAGCGCAAAGCCAAACCCTTGAGAGACGCGGCATCCCGCAATGCACGCAGACCAGCTAGCTGGTGCTTAATAGATGGCCTGGCGTAAACCAGAAGTTGGGTCGTGGTCATGGTACCAAAGATGCTAGGAAAACGATTTCAAGGAAAGAGGTTTTGGATGAAGGGCATTTTCAACAAATAGCTGAAGCCATGCCTGGGAAGAATCGGTCGTAATAGACTCAGGATGAAATTGATAACCCCACAATGGCCTGCTTCGATGCCGCATGACCTGGATAGTTCCATCGTCCGAAGCAGTGGCCAAGAGCTGGTAGGTTTCGGGGACCCTATCCAAGACTAGCGAATGATAGCGCATCACTTGTCCGCCTTCGAATTGGGTGAACTTTGAGTTGTAATTGTGTTGAAACAAATCACACATGGACTGATCCCAACGCAAAAAACTTCGTTTGCCGTGAACAGGCGCCGAAGCATGCACCAGTTGAGCGCCCGCTTTTAAGCCCAAGGCTTGGTGGCCCAAACAAATCCCCAACAAAGGCTTTTCTTCGGCGTATCGATCCACAAAAGACATGAGTCGACCTGCCTTGGGGGGGGTGCCAGGACCCGGGCCCAAAATTGCGGCATCCCAAGACCAAGCCTCCCACGCTTCAGGGCCTTGATGATGATCCACCACACGGCATTGATAGCCGGCCTTAAGAACCCAAGCCCGCAAGTTGTAGGTAAAACTATCGCGGTTGTCCAAGAGCAAGAATCGGTCCATGGTTCGTTCAGGGAAAAACAGCCAAAATTCCACGACCCCACTCCAACCAAAGCCACCCCGTCCAGGGCCACATCTTCCGAAACCAGACTTCGCCCCCCTCAAAACCAGCGATCCAGGCTGCCAAAACGGACCAGATTACCAAGCCCTGGCCGACCTGAAGAAAGGCGCCCAGTATTCGGTAGGGCAATTCCAACCCGATTTTGCGGGCCATCCAGCCAGAAGCCTTGCTCAATGCCCAAAGCCCCACCCGAACAGCAACCACCACCAAAAGCAGGGCCAGCGCCTTACCCCCTTCGCGAATCATGGCGGGAGGTACCAGCTTTTCCAAGAATGCGGTACCACCCGAGAACAGGGCATAAACCAAAGCCAAGGCGAGCAATAAACCCACCCAATCCAACAAAACGCCGACCAAACCCTTTTGGTAGCCCTTCCAAAATGCATAAAGACCCAACACCCCCAGCAGAATTTCAGGCCATTTCATGAAGTAAAAATCCGATAAAATTGTCAAGAAGCCTACACTTCATACTAACTTAGGGTGTGATGCCCCTGATCTTGTTGGTCGGACTTCTGTTGGGTTACCCCGAACAACCCAATCCTACGCCCCTCGTACAGGTAGGCACGGCCTCGGTTTATGCCAAACGATTTGACGGGAAACGAACCAGTTCAGGCCAAATTCACCGGAGCAACTCAATTAGCGCCGCCCACAAGTCCCTGCCACCCGGTACCCGTGTCAAAGTAACCCATTTGCGTAACGGGTGCTCCGTCGAAATCGTGGTGAACGATCGGCTTCCAAGGCAGTCCCCCCACATCATTGATCTCTCCCCCAAGGCAGCTGCTCAGATTGAAATTCCCACCAAAGGCATAGGTCGGGTTCGGGTAGAGGAAATCAGACCCTGAACCCGCCCATCTGCCCTGAAGATTCTCAGGGGTCATGGTCTTCGCCACCACCTCCTTTCCATCGATCCTCCGCGTCTTCCTCTTCGAAGGATTCTGTCTTGCTTAAGTCGGGACCCCATCGAGCCCTCAGCATCGGCTGACCTGCCTCTACCCAGGCACTCATCCACCAATCCGCCACATGCGCCACCGATGATGCCAATTGACGCCCCATCAATCCCCCGAGACAACGATGATAACACAGAACAAAGGGAATTGATTCCTGACGTAGCAATCGATTGCCGCGGCGAAAGGGCGCGTATTGTTCATGCGATGGGACCTGCGATCGGCATTGACACTCGCAATCAAAAACTCGTTCCAAGTGGGCATAGGCATCGTTCATGATTTGCCATAGTTGATGAGCAGGGTGCTTCACGATTTCGGCCCTTCGCAATGTTTGGGCCATGGTGTCTCCAAAGTACTCAGGTATTCGGCTTTCGAGCAAAGCATGAAGCCCGTGCTGCCCGCTGTTTTGACCGTTGTAATTGGAACACAAATGAAGGGGAACATGGGCATCGGCCAAGTAATGACCCAAATCAGCCGCCGTTCGAAGGATTAACTGGTGGTTTCCTTGTTCAAAGGCCCAAACCAAGCGTCGGTAAACTCGGGGTGCATGCCACGGCAAGATCCCTCGACTTCTTAATAATTTTTCGGAATAACATTGAACAGCGCTGTCCCAGTGCAGGGGCAAGGCCAGCCGCTCGCTGTCACCCCAGCGATCCATGTCCATAAAATGACAAGGGGCTTCCAATGGATCCCAGGCTCGGCGCTGATCGGCCGATACCGCCCTCTCCTTGAGGACAAGACGATGGTATTCAAAAAATTCACGCAGCGGGGAAGGCAACGCGTAAACCGCTGACTCGTTGATATAACGATGGGCGGCAAAACCCCAAGAATAGGCATTGAATCCTTGCCCGCATAGACCAACGATGACCGTGATGAATACCCACCAGCGTGGCGATGGTTTGAATAGCAACAACATTTCCGGCAAAAATCAACCGGCTAAACCAGCTAAACCGGTTCCAATCGTTTATCAACGATTCGTCGGAAGGGACTGCAGTCTTTAGGACCCAATCATCAAGCGATTGATTCGCTTGAGGGGCCCAGGACAATGCGATTGGTGACAGGCAATGCAGCGAGCGACCAAGGCATCAAAATTCTGGGCCGTCGGTTGCTCCCCAACCAAGCGATGGGCCTCGTGGTAAGCCTTGGCCTTCTCAAAAAACTCCTCGACAAGAACCGTGGTATCTGTCGGACGCTGGGCTTCAAAGGGCATCTTGGCCCATGCTGGGCGGGCTGGGCGGGTTGATAAATCGCTGACAATCCAGGCCCGCATTGCTTCGGCTTGGTCAGCCATGGCTCGCATTGCTGCAGCCATGGGCGCAGCTTTGGGCTCCTCCATTCCTGGACTGCAGGTTGTATCTGCGAGGCCGGCACCGTTCTTGGAGGCTACATCCTGCGGTCCGCTTTGACAAGCCACGACCAAGCCACCCACCATAAGGCAGAAAACTACACGAAGGTTCATCCTTATTTTTTGAGGCGCACCCCGCTTGCTTCAAAAACCAATTCGATTTCGGGTTCGGTGATGGCGGCAATTTCGTCCGCCGTCTTACCCCCGTCTTCGGCGTAGTGTCGCAAGGCCTCAACACTGGTCGTATCGTAGGTAGCAACGCCCTGCATCACAACGCGGGATCCGGCCGATTCCAGCGGCACAAAAAACGCATAATCCTTGAAGCCAACCCGCAAGGTTTTGCCATTCCCCATATCCAATTTCATCCAGCACCCCTTTTTTTGGCAGCATTCCTGAATAGTCCCGGCTAATTTGAGTTCCGCCATGGCATTGCCTTTCATTCGATCGGGGAGTTCAGACACATCGATGGCCCCGTCCACGGTAATGGAATCCCCGAAATACGCCCAATCCTGCTCCTGACTGGCTTGGGGGTTCTGGCAGGAAACGATCGCCCAAGACCCCATCAATAGGAGCAAAAGAAAGGTAAGGAGGCGGGGAAGATGGGGTCTGATCATGGGTAGGGAGTTTGTAGGGTCAAAATTAGGGATTATCAAGGTTTTTCCGTAAATTTGCGGTTCTCAAAATCAAACAACATGGCCAATCACGCCTCCGCGATCAAAAGAATCCGTCAAACCGCCGTCCGTCGTCTGCGTAATCGCTATCAGCTCAAGACCACCAAAACCATGATTAAAAGGCTCAAAAGCCTTTCGGTGGCCGACGAAGCTCGTCAAATGCTACCCTCGGTGATTTCTCGGATTGACAAATTGGCCAAAAAGCATATTATTCATCCCAACAAGGCTTCCCGCCAAAAATCACAGCTGGCCCGTCAAGTTGCCAGTCTCGCCGCCTAAGGCCCACCGGTCCTAAGCCGTTGTCTAAACGCTTTGACCCGACTCCACCCGGAGCCGGGTCTTTTTTTTGCAGGTCATGGAAACCTGCCCTCCAACACGGTCCCAACCTGCCATTCGGGACCTCCCTGAACATTCACGGCCGCGTGAACGCCTCATCAACCAAGGACGGTCTAGCCTAGAGGATCGGGAACTTCTGGCCATTTTGCTCGGCAGCGGAACCGGAAAAGATTCAGCGTTGGGCCTTGCCGGCAAAATTTTGGACCTTTGCAGATACCACCTGGGCCATTTGGGCCAAATCCACGTCCGACAACTCGCCCAAATACCGGGAATCGGCCCCGCCAAGGCAGTGAAAATATTGGCAGCACTTGAACTCGGGAAGCGTTGTCTGGAGAGCAAAACCCAAGAGCTGCCTCAGATTCGGGGCTCCGCCGATGTCTTTACCCATTGCAAAAATCTATTCCTGCACAAGGATCACGAAATTTTTGCGATTGCCCTCCTCAACCAAGCCAACCGTGTGCTGGGCATTGAACAAATTAGCGAAGGCGGTATCAACTTTACGGCTGCCGATCCCCGAATTATCCTACGTCTTGTTTTGGATTATCGAGCCTGCGGTCTGATTCTCATGCACAATCATCCATCCGGCCAATTGCAACCCAGCGACGCAGATCGTTCCCTGACCCAAAAAATAGAGTCGGCGGCCCGTTACCTCGATGTGCGGGTTTTGGATCATTTGATTTTTGCACAGCACCGCTATTTCAGTTTTGCCGATGCAGGCCTTCTGATAGGCGCATCCCCAAGCTCAAACCCTTAATTTTGAAGCAATCTACCCTACCATGCAATCCTACCTATTCGCTCACGGTCTTCGCATAGCCTCTTATGCCCCTTCTTTTTGGTTTTGGTTTTGGCTTTCAGCAATTGGACTAGGA
>JAIXRA010000115.1 GCA_027485465.1 Bacteroidota bacterium
AATTTCTTTAACAGCATTCGCCGCGGTCGCGTTGCCCCCCAGAATCCATGGAAATCCAACACCCTGGAATGGACAACGCCGGTCGAAAGACTGCACGGTAACTGGCCTGGAGAAATCCCTCATGTTTACCGCTGGCCCTACGATTACAGCCGTCCGGGGGCTCCTGAGGATTTTATTCTCCAAACGGTTCCCGATGAAGATTTGCCTTTGGCGGCCCGGGGTCGTCCGACCAACGAGGCCCTAGCCGGTAGCGCCGAGTCGGTGCCTTCTACCGCGAAGGCTTCCGTTGCACCTTCTTCTGTCTTTTTTGCTCGTTTGCTCAACGCCGTGGGTCTACGCAGGGCCTAAGCGGAGCGGATGAAATGAGCGATTTTTTTCAAGCCCGTTTGCGCAGGCTGGTTCGGTGGAACCAAGCCACTTTGGTTGTGGTCCTGCTCTTGATTTTGGCCGGAGGGATCGTCCGTTCATCGGGCTCGGGTATGGGTTGCCCGGATTGGCCTCTTTGTTTTGGACAAGTGATTCCGCCTTTGGTTGAATCGGATTTGCCGGCCAATTACCAAGAAATCTATGCCGAGAGGGGCTATGCGGATACCCGTTTTAATGCTCTCAAAACCTGGACCGAATACCTCAACCGCCTTCTGGGCGCGGTGACCGGTTTGATGGTCCTCGTGCAGGCGGTTTTGGCTTTTCTGTTGTATCGTTCTCGTCCGGTTTCGATGGCTGTCTCGGTTTCGTCAAGTTCGGCTTTGAATGGCTCTTTATCCGGCGCGGGTGTTTCCGGTGGCACGGCCTTCTTGGCTGCTTTGCTGGCCCTCGTTTTGGTATTGGTTCAGGGAGGTATCGGGGCTTGGGTGGTGGCCAGTCACCTGAAGGGCTCCGTGGTTACCTTGCATTTGGCCCTGGCTTGGGTTTTGATGGGGGTCCAAGTTGGTTTGGGTGTGCACCTCAGCGGTCGTCCAACCCAGGCTTGGTCCCTGTCTCGTCTCGAAGCCCTGTCCTTAGCTGTTTGGCTACTTCTTTTAATCGTTCAATTGTTCTTGGGGGCCGGGGTGAGGGAAGCGGTGGATGCCTGGACCCCTGTTTATGCAACGGATGTTTTTGGAATGCGGGTTCTAGGTGGGGTGTACCTGGCCCACAAAAACCTGTGGATGTTGATTATGCTGGGCGGTGCTTGGTTGGCCTACCGACTATGGACCCAATGTGCGGATGCCCAGGCCCGGTTTTGGTCTTTGTTGGCAATGGCGTCGCTGACTCTGCAGGTTGTTAGCGGTTTGTGGATGGTTTTGGGTGCATTGCCCGCGGTTCCAAGAACCCTGCATGTTTTGTTAGGAAGTCTGGCCCTGGTGGGTGCGTTGGGTTGGACTTTCCGAGTTTTGGCTTTGCACCGTGCAGCCCGACCATGAAGGCGATAACCCAGCGTTTCCGTGATTACGGGCAGTTCATCAAACTGCGCTTGTCCATGTTGGTGGTGTTTTCGGCCGTCCTCGGTTACCTCCTGGCGGCAGGTCCCGCCTATTCGGGTTCGGTCATGGTTTGGCTGGCCCTCGGAGGGTTCTTGGTGACCGGGGCATCGAACGGCTTGAACCAAATTATTGAACGGCACACCGATGCCCTCATGCACCGCACCCTGGGCCGTCCTGTTCCCAGCGGCCGCATGGGGCTTGCCGAGGCTTGGTTGTTGGCCTTGACCCTGGGCCTGGTAGGCTTAGGGGTTTTGGCTTGGGGCACCACCCAACTCAGCGTGGCCATGGGCGCCGTTGCCTTGTTGAGTTACGCCTTTGCGTACACCCCGCTCAAAAAAATAACGCCGGTGGCGGTATTTGTGGGGGCTTTCCCAGGGGCGATGCCGGTTTTGATTGGCTACGCCGCCCACCAAGGCCATTTGAATTTGGAGGCCGGCTTGTTGTTTTTGGTCCAGTTTTTTTGGCAGTTTCCGCATTTTTGGTCCATTGCCTGGGTCTTGCACGAAGATTACCAAAGGGCCGGTTTTCATTTGCTGCCGACCCGGCATGATCCGCAGACTGGAACGGCGCGGATTATCTTGGTGTATACCTGTGCCCTCATTCCCCTGGGCTTGGCCCCTTGGTGGTACGGGTTTCAGGGAGGGGTCGGGGCCCTGGTTTGTTTGGTGGCTTCGCTGGGCTTTGTCTTCGCGGCTTGGAAGCTTTACCGGGGGGCCGATGTGGGCGATGCACGCAAACTAATGTTTGCAAGTTTTGTTTATTTGCCGGTGGTGCAACTGGCCTATTGGCTGGATGCCGTTTAATTTCCTTTAACCCTAGAATCCGCTGGAACCCATGAGCCCCCAACCTTTAGCCAAGTCCCCCGCCGCCCCTGTCCGATCGGCGGTGCATCCTTTGGAGTTTTTGTTGTGGGGTTTCTTGGTCTCCGTTTTTATGTTGTTTGCAGGACTGACTTCGGCCTACATGGTTCGTCGGGCTGATGGGAATTGGTTGGACTTTCAATTGCCCGGGGCCTTTGCCTTGTCCACGGTGTTGGTGGTGGTATCCACCCTGACCCTGGAATTTGCCCGCAAATCGGCCCGGCGCAACGAGTTCCCTGCATTGAAGGGCTACCTGGGGGGGACGGGATTGCTTGGGTTGGCTTTTTTGGCTTCTCAATTCTACGCCTATCGGCAGTGCACCGATCAGGGGATTTTCCTGGTTGGTAATCCTTCCGGTTCTTTTCTCTATGTCCTGTCCGGGATGCATGCCCTGCACATCGCAGCCGCAATTTTGGCGGTGGGGGTGATGCTCTACAAAGCATTCCGTTTGGATATTCATTCCAAGTCCTTGCTGGGAATGCGCCTTTTGGCCATTTTTTGGCACTTTCTTACGGTACTTTGGCTTTACCTTTACGCATTCTTGTGGTGGATGCACTAAATTTCGGAATTGTTTAAATCATCGTATGTCATCGCACAGCTCCCCTGCTCTTTCGACCTCCGGTAAACTTTGGGACGGCGGAAACGAACCCTTCGGCGCCAGTTATGGTAAGCTGATGATGTGGTTCTTCCTCTTATCCGACGCCTTTACCTTTTCGGCCCTCTTGTTGGCCTATGCGGCCCTCCGTTTTTCATCGTTGAGCTGGCCGGTTCCCGATGATGTCTTTGCGGGTGTTCCTTTTATCCACGGTCATTTTCCCTTGGTTTTTGTGGGCATTATGACCTTTATCCTCATTATGAGTTCGGTCACCATGGTGCTGGCGGTCGAAGCCGGTCACCGCGGGGCTCGGAACGAAGTGGTCAAATGGATGTTTTGGACGATCCTGGGCGGTATCGCCTTTTTGGGTTGCCAGGCCTGGGAATGGAGCCACTTGCATCACGACGGTGCTTGGTGGGGTTCCAATCCTTTTGTGAACGCCGATGGCACCCCGGGCCAGGTGAATTTCACCAATTTGTTCTTTACGATTACCGGCTTTCATGGCTTCCACGTTTTTAGTGGGGTGGTGATTAATATTATTGTTACGATTATGACCATGGCCGGGGTTTTTGACCGCCGGGGCACCTACGAAACCATCGAGAAAATCGGCTTGTACTGGCACTTTGTGGACTTGGTTTGGGTCTTTGTTTTTACGTTCTTTTACCTCATCTAATCACTTCTCCCTAAATTTATTGTCCATGTCAGGGGAACACAGCAACAGTTTTGATATCCGTGGTATCTGGAGGGTTTTTTGGGTCCTCTTTGCCATCACTGCGGTGGAATTTGTGATTGCCTTGGCTATTCCAGAGGCGTTTATGGCCAAGCCCATCAAGAACGCGATTTACATCGCCTTGACCCTGCTCAAGGCTTTCTACATCGTGGCCTATTTCATGCACCTCAAATTCGAGAAAATCAACCTGATATATAGCATTTTGCTTCCGACTATTTTTGTTATGGGCGTGATTGCCGCCCTGATGTACGAGTCGGAATATTGGTTCACTCTGCGCTGATGCGTCAGTACGGCCTGCTCTTTTTGATGCTGGGCCTCCCCGTGGTGATCTATTTGTTGTATGTCAACACGGCCGAGAACCGATACCAATCCCTTCCCATTTATGGACCGCGCAAGGTCCTTCCCACGGCCGTTGCCGACGGCAAAACCCATCCGGACGATACCCTGTATTTTGAATTGCCCGGTGTCCAAGAATGGTCCATGGGTTCAATCAATCCGGTGAACATCCTGCATTTGATGCGTTACGATGGCCCCGTTCATCGGTTGTCTTTGCGCTCAACGCAGGCTGCCCGCGTTCGGGATGTTTTTCGAAAGAATCCCTTGGTGCATCAGTTTTGTTTGGGTGTCAACGATGGGGCTGTGAAGAACTTGGATTCGGCGGTCTTGTTTGCCGACATGCAGCCTTTGGATTGGTCCCTGGATTCAACATCCAAGGCAGCTTTGTGGCAGGACCTTCGTGTTTTTACCCCGGATTGGCAGCAAATGTTCCGTCAGGTTCCCCAGGAGGATTTGACCTTGTTAGTGGATCGCCAGGGCAGGGTCAGGGGCTTTTACCGCGGTGTTCTCAAAGACCAAACCGATCGTTTGATGGAGGATACCCGGACCCTGATTGCGGAATATGCCAATACGCCTAACAAAAGACGGCGGCGTGTTTAATTTTGAGTCATGACCGACACAGCCTCGCAGAATCGGAATGCCAAAAGACTCGTTGGGACCCTTTCCCTGGTGGTTTTGGGCCTGGTGATTTTGCTCAATAATTTGCCTCAACAAAGCAGCCTTCCATGGTTTGTGCCCTGGCTACCTCGTCTCAATGCTACCCTCAACGCAATTTGCACCGTGCTTTTGCTCCTGAGTTGGCGCATGATCCGTTTGCACCGAATTGATTGGCACAAAAAACTGAACCTGACGGCTTTTGGGCTTTCGACGGTTTTTTTGTTATCCTATGTTTTGTTTCATTCCTTTGGGATCGAAACCAAGTTCCCGGATTCCAATCCGCTTCGGCCTTTTTACCTGACGATTTTGATTTCGCATATTGTTTTGGCTGCGGGGGTTTTGCCCATGGTTTTGCTGTCCTTTTACTATGCGCTGAGCGGTCAGATCGAGACCCATCGCCGTTTAACCCGCTGGTCCATGCCGATTTGGCTTTATGTCACCTCCACCGGCGTTTTGGTTTATTTGATGATCGCTCCCTATTATTCTTTTTGATTCCCTAACAACAGATAACATGACCTTCCTCCTTTCTTCGCTTCGTTCGGTGGCATTGGGCCTGGGTTTTGTTATGATTTTGACCCTGGTTGCAGGAACCCAGGAATCCGCTGCCCAATGTCCCATGTGCAAGACATCGCTGGAATCGAACCGCAAGGACGATCAAAAAGCGGTGGGCAAGGGCCTGAACAAAGGAATCCTTTATTTGCTGGCCATGCCTTTTTTGGTGGTGGGGACGGTCGGAGGTTTGTATTGGCATCGTCAACGCCGCTTTGAGGAGGTCGAAGAACGTCGGCGCCGGATTCTCGAAAACTAAAGGGCATGAATTGGTCGGATGTTGCGAAGGGGCGTTGTCCGCGTTGCAAAACCGGTCCTATGTTCAAGTACCCTGCCTCGGATTTGCGCAGGGCTACCCAAATGCACCAAGACTGTCCGCATTGTGGGTTTCATTTTGAAATCGAACCCGGATTTTTTTGGGGGGCGATGTACATCAGCTACGCCTTCTCGGTAGCGGTTTCGGTGACCTTCGGCGTTCTCGCTTATTTGGTTTTTGACGACCCCGCTGTGTGGGTTTATTGTCTTTGCATTTTTTTCCCCTTGTTGTTGTTATCGCCTTTGAGCATGCGGTTTTCGAGGGTGCTTATGTTGTATTGGTTTGGCGATGAATGATTCGCAAAGTCGATGATTGACCTGATCGCCGATTTGGAAGGCTACCAAGCTGAATACCAGCGTAGTGTTCAAGACCCTGAAGGGTTTTGGGCGGAGGTGGCTTCTGGTTTTCATTGGCAAAAGCCTTGGGACAGGGTGCTGGATTGGAATTTTGAGGAACCGAACGTTCGATGGTTTGAAGGGGGATTAACCAATCTATGTTACAACGCGGTGGATCGCCATGCATTGCGTGATGGGGATCGAGTGGCGTTGATATGGGAACCCAACCATCCCAACGATGCACCGCGCCAATGGACGTACCGTGAATTGCAAGAGGCGGTGGCTCGTACCGCAGGGATGCTTCAGACGATGGGCGTCCAGACCGGGGACCGGGTTTGTTTGTACATGCCCATGATTCCAGAATTGTTATGGTCGGTGCTAGCCTGTGCCCGATTGGGTGCGGTGCATTCGGTGGTTTTTGGGGGTTTTTCGGCTCGCAGTCTGGCCGATCGGATCGCGGATGCGGGGGCGGCTGTGGTGGTATGTTCGGAAAAAATCCGTCGCGGTCCGCGGGATCTGCCCTGCAGGGCCGTGGTCGAAGAAGCCTTGGATTTATTGGAGGCCGAGTCGGCTAATCCCGTTCGTCAATTCCTTGTTCACGGTCGCCATGATTCCATGTCGCCGTTGCGTTCTTACCCCCAGGTTCAATCGTGGGATTGGGATGGTCTCTGGGAACGAACCACTGCCAGACCCGAGCCCCGTTGGATGGATGCCGAAGCCCCCCTTTTTATTTTATATACATCCGGTTCAACAGGGAAGCCCAAAGGAGTTTTGCATACCACCGGTGGTTACATGGTTTATACGGCCTATTCCTTTGCGCAAGTTTTTCGAACGGCACCCTGGGATGTGTTTTGGTGCACTGCGGATATCGGTTGGATCACGGGTCACAGTTACTTGGCTTACGGGCCTTTGCTTCAGGGAGCGACGGTGGTGATGTTCGAAGGCATCCCAACCTACCCGGACCCTTCACGTTTTTGGAAAATCTGCGAGAGGCACCGTGTTAGTCATTTTTACACCGCCCCGACCGCCATCCGCGCCCTGATGGTGCACGGTGATGCCCCGGTTCAATCGGCGGATTTGTCATCCCTGCGTGTTTTGGGCTCGGTAGGGGAACCCATCAACGAGGAGGCCTGGCAGTGGTATCACCGCGTGGTGGGTGGGGGGCGTTGTCCGGTGACCGATACCTGGTGGCAAACCGAAACCGGGGGCATTCTCATCGGGGCCCTGGCCGGCTTATCCCCGCTCAAACCCACCTTTGCCGGCCTACCACTGCCCGGTGTACAACCAGTCCTGCTGGATCCTCAGGGTCGCGAATTGGAGCCTACCGATCCCCCTTCTGAGCAGGAGGGGCTTCTTGCGATGCGATACCCCTGGCCCTCGATTTTGAGGTCCACTTGGGGTGACCACGAGCGTTGTCGTAACACTTATTTTTCGCCATTTCCTGGTTATTACTTTACAGGGGACGGGGCGCGACGGGATGCCGATGGCATGTTTCGCATCATCGGCCGGGTGGACGATGTCATCAATGTTTCGGGGCATCGTTTGGGCACGGCCGAAATTGAGAACGCCCTCAACAGGCACCCAAGGGTGGTGGAATCGGCCGTGGTGGGCTACGATCATCCCATCAAGGGCCAAGGAATTTATGCGTACGTCATCCTGCGTTCGGACCTCCAGGGTCTGAGCACCGA
The DNA here is from genome assembly GCA_027485465.1 of Bacteroidota bacterium. Classification (GTDB taxonomy): domain Bacteria; phylum Bacteroidota; class Bacteroidia; order UBA7662; family UBA7662; genus SYHX01. The sequence continues at coordinate 7,530 of JAIXRA010000115.1, forward strand.
GGCCGAGGAACAGCTGGCCCAGGAGCTCAACGGTACCGTGGTTCGTGAAATTGGGGCCATTGCGCGACCCGATCGAATTCAGTTGGTAGAGGGTTTACCCAAAACCCGATCCGGCAAAATCATGCGTCGGTTTTTGCGCAAAATCGCCGCAGGGGATAGCACCAACATGGGCGATACCACCACGCTACTGGATCCCTTGATTCTGGAGGCTATCTGGGCGGGTCGAAAGGGTTGAGGCCCTCATTTTCGGCCAACCGGAAGCGAACAATCCGCGCAATGAGATTTTCGGGGAGTGGTTGGTTCAAAGGGAATTGCACGGAACCTTTGCCTTGATGGTAGGCCGAAAGTTCGTTTGCAAAAGCACGATGCCCTGAGGCCGTTGCATAAAACCCCACATGCTTGGCATAACCTGCAAAGTAAACCAACGGTTTGCCGTGGGTGCGGTAGGCAGGCATTCCGTAAGCAAAGGCCTCCTGTGCATCCGGGGCCTCCTCCAAAATAATGGATCGAAGCCGCAACAATTTCTCTTGGGTGGCCCATGGAAATTTTTCTAGATAGCCCCGAACTTGCTCGACCATGAACCTAAGACAGGAATTTCAAAAAGACCAACCAACCCAAGACCAAGAGAATTTGGATGACAAACATCCCCAAGGCGGGAACAAAGGCATCGCGACCTTGACTGAGCACGGTTTGAACGCGGATGTTCATGCCGATGGCAGCCAAAGCAATCCATAACATCCACTGCGTTAGGGATTTGATGACGTCCAAAAAGACGTCCGGCAGAGGCAGAAGGTTGGTGGCCAAGGCACAAAGCACAAAACCCCAGACATAGAAAGGGATTTCGCGGATCAGACTACGTAGGTTGGAATCGGTTGATTCAGGAGTCGAATTCGTCTTCAAAGGGGCCGAAGACAAGCTTTGAAACCATAACAACAGAGGAATCAACAGGAGGATGCGGCCCATTTTGAGGCTCATGGCCAGAAGGGCGGGCGCTTCTCCCAGGCCGGATGCTGCTGCACTGACATGCCCTACCGATTGGAGCAGGCTGCCCATCAAGACGGCTTGGTCCGTAACATTTAGACCGAGGAAACGGGCGCCCGGTCCCAAGAACAAGGTTCCCAACAACCCCAAGGTGTTGATGAGAGTTACCGAAACCGCTATTTGAGCTGGGCCCGCACCCAACAAAGGCTGGACGGCCGCGATGGCGCTGTTGCCACAAATGGCATTGCCAGCTCCTAGCAAGCGGGCTTGGGTTGGATCCACGGTCGTTCCCTTTTTGCGTCGCGTCAACCATTCACCGATAAGGACAGCCCCCAAAACGGACAAGAACAGGGCCGGTATGTACATCAAAGGAATGCTTGCCAAAAAGTGAACATGCAATTCAAAACCCAAGAGGATGGTTGCCCATGCGAGCATATTTTTTTCGTTCCAGCGCAGTACCGCTGCGTTCCTGGGTTTTTGCCAGGGTCCGGACCAAAGGTTCCCCAGCCCCATGCCCAGGAGTAGGCAAAGCATTCCGTTGCCCCATCCGGGTAAGTACGGTGAAAGGAATACAGAACCCAGCGTCACCACGGCCAATGCAGCCCAAGCGAAAGGCGAAGAAGGGATGGGTCTTTCCAGGATTTTCACATCACGAAGGTACAGCCCCACGCTCGGCTTGGCCTTGGGTTGTATTTTTGGGTATGTTGTACCCCCTTCGTTTTGAGCCGGTCTATTTGACCAAAATCTGGGGGGGGGAGCACCACTCCCAAGAACTCGGTCGCGACCTGGCTGGTAAGAATCAAATCGGCGAAAGTTGGGAATTGTCCGGGGTAGAGGGGCAGGTTTCGGTTGTCAGCGATGGTCCTTTGGTGGGCAAAAACTTGGATGATTTGGTGGAGCGCTACGGCGCGGACCTCCTGGGGCATCGGGTCATGGCGGTGCACGGCGATCGCTTTCCTTTGTTGTTCAAATTGTTATCGACTGCCCAAGATCTTTCCTTGCAAGTGCATCCCAACGATGAACAGGCCGAGCGGATGGTCGGCAAAGGCGCCTTGGGCAAAACCGAAATGTGGGTGATTCTTGGTGCCGAACCGGGGGCTTGCCTCTACAACGGCTTTGTGGTAGGCTACGACGGTCAGGACCTTGCAGAACGCATCCGTTCGGGCCGTCTCATGGAGGTGGTTCACCGGACGGAGGTCAAGCCAGGCGATGTGTTCTATATACCCGCCGGCCGTGTTCACACCATCGGTGCAGGACT
>JAIXRA010000136.1 GCA_027485465.1 Bacteroidota bacterium
CCTCGTCTTAGCTTTTCGGTAGCTGGTTTGTACAATGTAAAACTGAGGGTCACCAATGCCTTTGGCTCGGATTCCCTCACGCGGACCTCTTGCATTCGGGCTAGGGCCGCTGCCTGTGCATCAGGGGCCACCGATTCTGCTGATACCCGTATAGCGTCTTGGACCTTTGCAGGCACGACGTATGCATCGCCTACCGGCGCAGGGAATTGCGCCACCTACACCGATCGGACCAATCTACCTCCTTTTCAGGTGACAATGGGGCAGTCGTATGCGGCCAGTCTGGTCAAAGGAACCTGTGGCTCGAATTACGCAGCCTATGCCAAGGTCTATCTTGATTTTAACCGTAATTATGTTTTTGAGGCGAATGAAATGATCATGAGCGGCTCGTTGGCCAATACAGCGTCGGCCACCCTCAATGCATCTTCTCTTCCAATCGTTGGGCCGCAAGCCACGGCTGGCCTCTGTTTGCTGCGGGTTGTCCTAAACGAAGGGGGGGATGCAACCAATACCCAGGCATGTGGTTCCTACCAGTGGGGTGAAACCCAGGATTACTTGGTCCAGGTCAACAACCCGGCAGCCCTACCGCTTACAGGGACCGTTACGTACAACAATGTCTCTTGGACCCCTCTATCGGCGGTTACTGTTCAGTTGCTCAGCTACCCGGGCTTGGTTCAAGAGGGCACGGCGGTTACCAATGCCCAAGGTTTGTATAGTCTGAGCGGTTATACCAACGGGAACAAAACATTGCGCCTCCAGACGACCAGGACCTGGGGCGGGGTCAATGCCACCGATGCGCTTTTGGCCAATCTTCATTTTTCGAACGCCCAACCTTTGAGCGGTTTGCGACTCAAAGCGGGGGATGTGAATGCCTCTGGCACGGTCAACGCTTCGGATGCTTTGGTCATAAGCCGACGGTACGCCAATGTGATTGGGTCCTTTCCGTCCGGAAATTGGGTATTTGATACGGCTGTTTTGAACCTCAACGGTGCGGCCGTTTCCCGGAATCTACAAGGGTTGTGTTACGGAGATGTCAATGGGTCTTTTTTTCCAGGGGCTGCTCGCTGGGGTTCGCCTTCATTTGAATTGCTAGAAGACGCTGAATCGACGTGGGAACGCCCGTTGAATCACCAAACTTCACCTATTGTTACGACGGCTCGTTCCAATTATTCAGGAAAGGTAGGGGCCTTGTCTTTGGATCTTTCCTGGCCGGCCTCTTTGGGAGAACCGCGGGTTCGATTCCTTCTGGGTTCCCAAGAGCCGGTGGTTTCATGGTTGGATGGCCGACTCCGTTTGGCTTGGAACGATGTCCAAGGATGGGACCTTGAGGACCACGACCCCGTCTTTGAAATAGAGCATACCCCGATTGGCAATCTAGCCCCATGGTCTTGGGAGCTTGGTCCTGGCACGGAGTGGGCGGACCCCCTCGGTCAGCCTTTGGTCCGCGCTGGGTTGCGTTTGCCAGCCTCGCTTCGCGGGGTATCGCAGGGTCCTTCCAATTCCTGCGAACTTTGGCCGAATCCTGCTCAAGGCCCCTTCCGGATCGTCACATCGGCTGAGATCCTAGACTCTTGGCAGGCCGCTGCGGCTGAACAAAGTTTGCATTGGGTCCTTCGAGACCTAACCGGCAGGGTCGTGCTTCGTTTACCTTGGGATTCCAGCCAACGTCGACCCAACGGATACGAATTGGATCCGGGCTCGCTTCAAGGTGGGCTTTACACGGTGGAGCTTCAGGGCTATGCAGGCGCGGATGCCCCCAAGGGGCTTCGAATTCGCTTGGATTGATTCACTGGACCTTCAACCTGTCGAGTCAATTTTGGAACAATTAGTCCAAATCGGATTTCTATTCAAAATAGGAACATAGGTGGAACCGAATTTTGCGTGGTGGGAAGCGTTTACAACAGTTCTTTGGAGAATAGGTGGGCGCTATACGTTGTTTGCGGGGTTTGCTTTCCTTCTTTTTTATGTTTGGAAACGTTCGGCATGGTTTTCCCGTAAGATTCAGCCCCGATTTCCTGGTTCAAAGGATCTCAAGCGCGAGGTTTTTTATTCTTTTCTCACGATTTTGATTTTTGCCGCGGTGGTAACGGCGGTCATGTTTCATCCGTCGATCCGGCCATGGACCCGTCTGATGGACTCACCCGACCAACGAGGCTGGATTTATTATTTCGCGGTTTTTCCGATTCTGTTGTTTTTGCACGATGCTTATTTTTATTGGGCACACCGAATGATGCACCTCCCTTGGTTTTACAAAAAGGTGCATCGTGTTCATCACCAATCCACCAATCCCTCTCCATGGGCTGCCTACGCCTTCCATCCTTGGGAGGCGCTGGTGGAAGTTGGAATCCTCCCCTTGTTTGTGATGGGGCTACCGCTCCACAAATCCCACGTGGTCCTGTTTTTTTTGTTTATGATTGTCTATAATGTCTACGGACACCTTGGCTACGAATTGTATCCTTCATCTTTTGTCAAATCCCGATGGGGGTCGTGGGTCAATACTTCCAGGCACCACAATCTGCACCATGAGCGTTTTATTGGGAATTATGGATTGTATTTTTTGATTTGGGATCGGTGGATGGGTACCCTCAAGCCAGCCTCAGAGGCACCAGTCTCCAAGCCCTAAAAGCAAAAACCCCGCCTCAGAGAGGCGGGGCTTGAGCGGTCCGGACGGGACTCGAACCCGCGACCCCATGCGTGACAGGCATGTATTCTAACCAACTGAACTACCGAACCAGGTTAAGTGAAGCTTAACGCGGGGCAAATATAAGGAAAGAGAATTAGAATGCTACATTTGCGGCGCCTTTAAGGCTTGAACTTTTATGACAACCTCCCAAGACACCCCTTTACGCAACATCGCCATCATCGCCCACGTTGACCATGGCAAAACCACCATGGTCGATAAGATCATGCAATTCACTCGCTTGTTCAAACCTCATCAGGAGGTGGGGGAGCTGGTATTGGACAACAACGACCTGGAACGGGAACGGGGCATTACCATTTTTTCCAAAAACGTATCGGTTGAATACAAGGGCATCAAAATCAATATTATCGATACGCCCGGTCACTCCGACTTTGGGGGTGAAGTAGAGCGCGTTCTCAAGATGGCCGACGGGGTTTTGTTGTTGGTGGATGCTTTTGAAGGCCCCATGCCGCAAACCCGTTTCGTTTTGAGCAAGGCCCTGGAATTGGGTTTGCATCCCATCGTCGTCATTAACAAGGTGGACAAGGAAAATTGCCGCCCTGACGAGGTCCACGACGCGGTTTTCGAATTGTTTTTTAACCTGGGGGCTAACGAACAGCAATTGGATTTTACGACGGTTTACGGTTCTTCCAAACAGGGTTGGATGGGGAATGAGTGGAAAGTGATTGGTCAGGACTTTGCTCCTTTGATGGATGCCATCCTGGCCCATGTCCCTGCTCCATTGCCACGTCCAGGGACCTTGCAAATGCAGATTACTTCTTTGGATTACTCTTCTTTTGTGGGTCGTATTGCCATTGGCCGGGTGCATCGCGGGGCCATTCGGGAAGGTCAACCCTTGGTTCTGTTGACGGCCGATGGCCAAAGCAAACGGGGCAAAGTCAAGGAACTCTATGTTTTTGAGGGGCTGGGCCGTCGAAAAGTGGAGCGGGTGGAAGCCGGTGATTTGTGTGCCGTGGTTGGTTTGGAAGACTTTCAAATTGGGGATACTCTCTGTGATTTGGATGCGCCAGAGGCCCTGCCGGCCATCAAAGTGGACGAACCTACCTTGAGCATGATGTTCACCATTAACAATTCCCCGTTTTTTGGACAGGAAGGCAAAATGGTAACATCTAGGCACTTACGTGATCGCCTCTACAAGGAAACCGAAAAAAACCTGGCTCTGAGGGTCGAGGATACCGGCTCGCCAGATTCTTACCTGGTTTACGGTCGGGGTATTTTGCACTTATCGATTTTGATCGAAACCATGCGCCGTGAGGGATACGAACTGCAGGTTGGACAGCCTACCGTGGTGATTCGGCTGGTGGATGGTGCCAAGCACGAGCCTTTTGAGCAATTGGTGGTGGATGTTCCCGAAGAATTTTCGGGTAAAATCATCGAAGCGGTCACCATGCGTCGGGGTGAGATGCTGGTGATGGAGCCCAAAGGGGATTGGATCCACCTGGAATTTGAAATGCCAGCCCGTGCCCTGATGGGTTTGCGTTCCCAGATGTTGACTTTATCCCAAGGGGAGGCCATTTCGGCCCATCGATTCTTGGAATTTAGGCCTTGGAAAGGGGTTATTCCTGGCCGGATCAATGGTTCGTTGGTGTCCATGGAGACTGGACCAGCGACAGCTTACAGCATGGATAAATTGCAAGATCGCGGGGTCTTTTTTGTGGAACCAGGTGAAAATCTTTACGAAGGCATGGTCGTTGGGGAGCATATTCGCCCCGGGGATTTGGTAGTTAATCTGGTCAAAGGCAAGCAGCTAACCAACATGCGGGCCGCCGGCAAGGACGACAATTCCCGGATTGCCCCGCCCAAGCGCTTTTCGTTGGAGGAGGCCATGGAATACATTCAGGAAGACGAGTGGATTGAAATCACACCCAAATCTATGCGGATGCGCAAAATCCATCTCAAAGAACACGACCGGAAGCGAAAGGGCTAAATCCCTCCGCGCTCTTCCACCCATTTCAGGGCCCAGGCCAGCTGTTCTTCACGGCTTAGATCGCTGTTATCTAGGTCGATGGCATCTAGCGCACGCTTAAGGGGTGCAAAATCCCGGTTGGAATCGATGAGGTCTCTTTGGGCCTGGTTCTCAAGAATTTCGTCCAGCGTCCAGGAGGTGTCGCCGGAGGCAATCAATTCAGCCTGTCGACGTTTTGCACGGACTTCGGGACGGGCGCTTACAAAAAATTTGAGGTCCGCCTGCGGGAAAACATGCGTTCCGATGTCTCGTCCGTCCATGGTGAGACCGGTCCCGTCGGCATAGGAACGTTGAAGGGCCACCATGGCCAATCGAACGCTGGGCAAGGTGGAAACCGGGCTAACGGCGGCATTGACGGCCTTGGAGCGTAATTCCGAAACCAAAACCAAACCATTGACCATCAATTGATTAACGCCATTTGATGTAACAAACTTCAAATCCAAAGCCCCCAACATCTGATTCAGGCCAACGGACTCGATAGGCGGCAGCCCAAGTTTCAACATTTGGTAGGTAACGGCACGGTACATGGCCCCCGAATCGATGTAGCGATAACGCAAGGCCTGGGCCAAATCCCGCGCCAACGTGCTCTTGCCACAGGAGGCAAACCCATCTACTGCAATGACAAGGGCTTTCACCCCGCAAAATTAGCGTACCTTTGCCCCCTCATGAACGAAAATCTACCGGGCTTTGCCGACCTGGGTCTTGATCCGGGTTTGTTACTCGGAGTACAGGATCTCGGCTTTGAAAAGCCTACGCCTATTCAGGCCCAGACCATTCCTATTCTTTTATCGGGTGACCACGACTTGTTCGGTCTCGCTCAAACAGGTTCCGGCAAAACAGCTGCCTTTGGTTTACCCCTTTTGCAACACTTAGACCTCCAGGCCCGCGGTGTTCAGGCCTTGGTCTTGAGTCCAACCCGGGAGCTCTGTGTCCAAATCTCCAACGATCTCGAAAAATTCGCCGCCCGAACCGAAGGAGTCCGCATTTTAGCGGTCTACGGGGGCGCAGGGATCCAGGCTCAAATCAGCCGTCTCCGTTCGGGTGTGCAAGTGGTGGTCGCAACACCGGGTCGTCTCATGGACCTCATGGAGCGCAAGGCCTTGGACCTAAGCGTGGTTCAAACCTTGGTTTTGGACGAGGCCGACGAGATGCTGGACATGGGATTCCGCGATGATTTGGATTATATCCTGACCCATGCGGCGGGCCGTCGCCGGACTTGGCTTTTTTCGGCCACCATGCCGCCCGAAATCAAAAAGATGGCGGATCGTTTCCTCAAAGATCCCCAAACCCTCCGTTCCGATTCGCAATCAGCGGCCCCTTCTCAATTGGAGCATTGGTCGTTTCAGGTACCCTTTGCCCGCAAATACGAAGCCCTCAAGCGGCTCATTGACGCTCATCCAGAGATGTACGGCATTGTTTTTACCCGTACCAAGGCCGAAGCCCAGGAATTGACTGAAAAACTCATTCGGGAAGGGTACGATTTGGAAGCTCTCCACGGGGACTTGTCCCAAGCGCAGCGGGACAAAGTCATGGCCCGCTTTCGGGAGCGCTCCCTTCAATTAATGGTAGCGACGGACGTCGCGGCACGGGGCATCGATGTCAAGGATATTACCCACGTTGTTCATTACTCGATACCCGAAGACTCGGAGGTTTATACGCATCGCAGCGGCCGGACCGCCCGGGCCGGCAAGGCAGGGGTTTCGATGGTCATTCTGGGACCCAAGGATACCTTCAGGCTCAAACAAATTGAAAAGCAGGCCAAAGTCCGCTTTCAAGTAGGGACCATTCCCTCCGGTTCCGCCATCGCGGAGGTGAAGCTCCGGCATTTTTTTGGCAAAATCGCCTCCTCGGAGCCTCGTATGGACCGCATTGGCGAACTCCTTCAAGGTCTTCAGCCCATGTTAGACGGGATGGATCGCGATACCCTCATCCAGAAATTGGTTTGGATGGAGTTTGAGCGCTTGTTCCGCTATTATGCCCTCCAGAACGATGCCGATATGCAGGGTCGTCAGGCGATGGGGGAGATGCCTGCAGGACGTGGTCATTCGGAGCGCGAAGACCAACCGGGTTTGCAAGTCAATTTGGGAACGCGGGATGGTTTTTACAAGGCCAGCATGTTGCAGTTTTTGTTGGACCATTCAGGTCTACAAAAGGCTGATTTGGGCAAAATCATTTTGGGCGACTCCTGGACCACGGTGCAAGCTGAACAAGAATCCTTGGATCAAATTCGATCCACCTTTGACGGGGCTCGTTTTCGGGGTAGGGCCATTCGAGTGACGGCCCATCAAGGGGGCCGAAGCAACGATAGGCCGGCTTATGCGGGTCCTCGCAATGGTGGTAAAAGCCGCCCGCCCTTTAAACGAGATTATAATCGTTAATGTTAATTTAATAGTCTGATTTTCAAATCCATATAGTGGTATTGTAAAAAACAAGCTTTTTGGCTTGTTTTTTTTACACGCTAATCCCCAAATTTTTCGCTTCGTAGTCAAGTATTTAGGTTATTCGACCTTTTTTTTGGTCGGAAGGGTTTTGAAATAGCAGCAGGATTTAAGAAATTCGTACAACCTTTGCGCGACCTTATTAGTAGCGAATCATGGCGGAGAAAGAAAACAAAACAGCAGAAAACGTTTGGGCCGAGTGCCTTGAAATCATCCGGGACAATATCAGTCTCCAGAGTTTCAAGACCTGGTTTGAGCCGGTGATGCCCAGCAAATTGGCTGGGGAGGTTTTGACCATACAGGTTCCTTCTCAGTTTTTTTACGAATGGCTGGAAGAGCATTATGTAAATCTGCTTCACAAGACCATCAAGCGGGCCCTAGGTCCCAACGGTCGTTTGGAATACGCCGTGGTCATGGAAAACAGTGCCGGGGAAACCAGGCCCTATACCATCCAAATGCCGGGTGGTTCGGTGAAACAGGCCGGCGCCGAAGTGTCCATGCCGGTCAATATTGGACAGACCATCAAGAATCCATTTGTGATTCCTGGTCTCAAAAAAATTCAAGTAGAGTCCCAGCTCAACCCCCGTTATCGTTTTGATTCCTTTGTGGAAGGGGATTGCAATCGATTGGCCCGTTCAGCAGGCTTGGCGGTCGCAGCCAAACCCGGTGCCACCTCGTTCAATCCTCTCATGCTTTACGGTTCAACCGGGCTTGGAAAAACGCATTTGGCCCAAGCCATCGGCAACCAAGTACGTCAGTTGTTTCCGGCCAAGACGGTCTTGTATGTAAGTTCCGAGAAATTCACGCAGCAGTTTGTGGATGCCATCAAGAACCAATCCGCCAACGATTTTGTGCATTTCTATCAGATGATGGATGTTTTGATTTTGGACGATGTGCACAACTTGGCCAACAAAGAGAAAACCCAGGATGTGTTTTTTCATATTTTCAATCACCTTCACCAAAACGGAAAACAGCTCATCCTAACCAGCGATCGAGCCCCCAAGGATCTACGCGGGATGGAGGATCGACTCCTGTCCCGCTTCAAATGGGGACTCTCCACCGATTTGCAGGCTCCGGATTTTGAAACACGTTTGGCCATCCTCCAAAGCAAAATGTACGCTGATGGGATCGAATTGCCATTGGAGGTCGTCGAATTTATTGCACACAACATCCATAGCAACATCCGTGAATTGGAAGGGGCTTTGACCTCGCTGATGGCCTATACCACGTTGAGCCATCGTCAGGCTGATCTGGAATTGGCCAGAAATGTCATCAAGAATTTCACGCGTCATACCCAGACCGAAATTTCGATCGATTCTATTCAGTCCATGGTCTGCGAATATTTTGACCTACCGGTCGATTTGTTAAGGGCGAGCACGCGCAAGCGCGAGGTCGTTCAGGCCCGTCAGATTTCCATGTATTTCGCCAAAAAAATGACCAAATACAGCCTCAAGGCCATTGGGGAATATTTTGGGGGCCGGGACCATTCCACCGTGATCCATTCCTGCCAAACCGTGGAGGACTTGATGGAAACCGATCGCCGATTCCGCGGCTTTGTGGATGATATTCAGAAGAGGATCAAATCCTCGACCGTCTGATTCTATTTTAGGGTCCATGGAACCCAAATCAGCAGCCCCGGTTCGGGGAACCCGAGATTTCGGGGCATCCCAAATGCGGAGACGCAAAGCCTTGTTTTCGGTCATCGAAGCCGCTTTTTTGCGTTGCGGTTATGGTCCGCTCGAAACCCCGGCCATGGAATCTGGGTCAACCCTCAGCGGCAAATACGGGGAGGAGGGTGATCGTTTGATTTTTCATGTTTTGAATTCTGGTTCGTTTTCCGAAGGGATCGACCCGGATCAGTGGAACCAACTGCGGGAACAACCCCGACGCCTTGTGCCGCTACTATGCGAAAAGGCCTTGCGTTACGACTTGACCGTTCCTCTTGCTCGCTACGTCGCCGCCAACCATGCTAAACTGAGTTTTCCATTCAAACGATACCAAATTCAGCCCGTATGGAGGGCCGATCGTCCTCAAAAGGGCCGATTCAGGGAATTTATTCAATGCGATGCCGATGTGGTGGCCCCGGAGATTTCGACCTTTCATCAGGCCGAACTTTTGGGACTTTACAGGGATGTTTTGGATGGCTTGGGTTTTAGGAATTACCGAATTCGGTTGAACGATCGTCGTTTCCTGAACCTTCTGGCCTCTTGGGGCGGGGTCCCTGGTCAGGTCGCCCGTTTGGGTTTGCTTTTGGACAAATTGGATAAGCAGGGTTGGGCAGTCGTTCGCGATGAATTGCTCGCCTTGGGATTTGAGCCTACCAAACTGGATCGATTGGTGCAGTCCGTCCCCTTGGATCGCCCCATGGGTCAGGTGATGACATGGATTGAATTTCACGATTGGATGCAAGCGGTCCTGGGAGATGGGGGAATGACGGATCTTGTGAGGGAAGATGCCCTTAACGCCTTGAAAGAGACCGAGCAAGTTGTGACTTTCTTTGGTCAAAATCAAGCGGATGGTTCAAGTGCAAGCGGGGGCGATTCGCTCACGTTTGATCCTTGCCTGGCACGGGGTATTGATTACTATACCGGTTTGGTGGTTGAAGTGGTTGCCCCCGAACTAGGTTTGGGTTCCTTGGGCGGTGGTGGCATGTACAGCGGACTTACCGCGCTGTTTGGATACCCGGAATGGAAGGGCATGGGCATCAGTTTTGGTGCTGAGCGCTTGTTGGAGGGGATGGATCGTTTGGGATTGTGGGATGAATCATCGCTTCGGGGAATGGATATCTTGTGTTATGCTTCGGATTCTTCGCTGGATCCTGCGGCTCAGTCCTGGGTTTTGACGTGGCGTTCCCAGGGTTTCTCGGCCGATTGGTTTCCGATTAGTGGCAAATACAAAAAGGCGACGGAGCATGCCCAGCGTTCCGAAGTGGCTTGGATGGTGGTCTTTGGAGAGCGTGAATGGGCAGCCGGTGAGGTAACCCTACAATCGACGGACCAAAAGCATCGGCATCGCTTGCCTCCCTCCGAGGTTGCAGCCTTCCTTCAGGCCTCAACGAATCCCCTTGCCTAAGATGAATTCTCCCAAACTGTCTACGAACCAACGCCCTAGGCTCCACCTTAGCCCTGGTCTCGGCTTGGGGGTATGGAGCCGTGTCGGTGCCGGCTTGGTGGAATTGTCCTTGGAGGAGGATCGATGGGGCCTTATCGCCGAGAACAGGGCCTACCTGGACAAGGCCCTGGACGGCAACGACCAGGCTTGGTACGGAATCAATACGGGCTTCGGTGCCTTGTGCAATACCCGGATTCCCAACGAAGATTTGGAAGCCCTGCAGCGTAACCTGGTTTTATCCCATGCCTGTGGTTGTGGGCCTGCAGCCGAGCCCGAAGTGGTCCGCCTCATGCTAGGGCTCAAAGTGCATTCCTTGGCCTTTGGTTATTCCGGTGTCTGCACAGAGACCGTCGAAGCCTTGTTGGATTTTTACAATCATGATATCTTACCCGTGGTCCCCACCCGTGGTTCCCTGGGTGCGTCGGGTGACTTGGCCCCGTTGGCGCATTTGGTGTTGCCGATCTTGGGCCTAGGGGAATGCACGCATCAGGGTCAAACAATAAGCGGGGCCGAAGCCCTGTCCGCTTTGGGTCGCCAACCATTGATTTTGAAATCCAAAGAGGGACTGGCCCTGCTGAACGGAACTCAATATATGTTAGCAACGGCTATGGCGGCCCATCGTCGAGCCAAGGAGGCCGGTCTTTGGGCAGATCACTGCGCGGCCTTGTCATCCGAGGTTTTTTTGGCATCTCAGCAGCCTTTGGATCCCTTGCTACACCAAGTGCGACCCCATGCCGGGGCCATTCGAACGGCTCAGCATCTCCTTGAGCTCATGCAGGGAAGTACCTTGGCGTTATTGCCACGACCTTCGGTTCAAGACCCCTATGCATTCCGATGCATCCCCCAGGTTCACGGCACTTCGGCGGAAGTCATTGCTTCCTTGGGCCGTGTTTTGGAGATCGAGGCGGATTCGGTGACGGATAATCCTTTGGTGGATCATCGCAGCGGACGTGTCATGAGTGGAGGCAATTTTCACGGCCAAGTTTTGTCCATGGCGATGGACCATGCGGCTCTGGCCTTGGCCGAATGGGGGTCCATTTCGGAACGCCGGACCTATCAGTTAATTTCAGGAACTCGGGGTCTACCTCCCTTCTTGTCCGGGCAATCCGGGTTGGAATCGGGTTTTATGATTCCTCAATACACGGCGGCCGCTTTGGTTTCTCATAACAAACAATTGGCAACCCCTTGTGTGGTGGATTCCATTCCGTCCTCCAACGGCCAAGAGGACCATGTCAGCATGGGGGCCAATGCAGCGAATCGTTTGGCCACGATGCTGGATAATTTATTCCAAATTTTGGCCGTGGAATGGTTGACTGCGAACCGGGCACTTTCTTTTCGTCAGGGAGAACCCGGATTCAAACTCCTTCAAATCCTGGAGCCTTACCGATCCAAGGTTCGTATGCCCGATGGGGATGCCTATTGGTCCCCTTTGTTGGCCCAAACCAGGGTGTTTATGGAACAAGCCCAGGGTCTTGACTCTTAGAGCTTGAAAAGAAGTGGTTTAGGCTGCTTTTGATTTCCAAGGTAAACGTCCGCTCCATAACAATAGACCTAGCACGATCGCTGGAATGGATAACCATTGGCCCATATTGAGCATCATTTGGGATTCAAAGTTCACTTGATCGGCTTTGAGGAATTCAATGAAAAAGCGGAACCCAAAAACCAAGACGAGGAAAGCGCCAAGCAACGCACCCGGTTGTTGAGCGGAGGGATGCTTTCTTTCCATCCAGCGCAAGACCAAGAAACACAAGAAATAGAAGAGGGATTCGTAAAGCTGGCTGGGATGACGGGGAAAATTTTCGCCCAATCGCTCAAAGACAAATCCCCAAGGCAAATCGGTCGGTTCCCCAACGATTTCGGAATTGAACAAATTTCCCAATCGAATGAGGGCCCCTGCCAGTGCAACCACGACCACCACACGGTCCAAGAGCCACAAAAAGCCTATTTGAGGGTTTTTGCGGGAAAAAAGCCAAACGGTGATTGGAATACAAATGGCTGCTCCGTGACTTGCCAGACCGCCTTGCCAAATTTTGATAATTTCCAGGGGATGGCTCAGATAATAAGCCGGTTCGTAAAAGAGGCAGTGACCCAAACGGGCCCCAAGAATGGTCCCAACACCTACATAGAGGGCGAGGTCGTCCAGGAGTCGAGGGTCTTTGCCATGTCTTACAAAAATCTTCTGAAGGATGTAATATCCAAACACAAAGCCGGACATAAACAGCAGCCCATACCAACGGACGGGCAGAAGGCCGGGAAATAATTCGGGTTCAGGACTCCAAGGGATCGCAAGGTTTATCATAGGACGAAGTTCAAAAATAGCCAAGGAGGTGTTGTAATTTTGCTTCAACAAATCCTTCTTCCCCTCAACCACCTTCTATGAATTCACAATCAGCCTCTTACAAATGCTTGGAACATGCCTCCCAAGCGTATCGCTTCCTTTTAATGGTCCTGTTCCTTGGGTTATCTCAAAACGCCCTTGCTCAAACAACTCATACGATTGCTCAAAAACCAGGGTCCAAATGGACCCCCAAAGTGGCCCAAGAGCGGCGCATGCACAGCCCCGGCCAACCCTTGTTTATGTCCAAAAATCGGGGATTGAGCGAGCATCTCTATCGCAATTTAGGGCGCACCTCGGCTTCGGCCAATCCGGACTCGGTTCTCATGGAAGAATACCTGGGGGGCGGTTTGTTTGAGTCGGCCTTTCATTACCGACTGGTCCGTAACAGCGCCGGCAAATTAACCCAGGCCCGTCTATGGACCCCTCCAAGTCCACCATTGCCCGCTTTGCCGGTTGGTCAGGCGGTGATGAATTACACGGCCCAGGGTCAATTGTTGCAGGTTTCTTTTTTTGA
>JAIXRA010000030.1 GCA_027485465.1 Bacteroidota bacterium
ATGTGGTTGGCCTTGCGACGAAGCGGACAGCTTGACAAGGTCAAAGCTATTTTACTGGGAGATTTCACCGATATCAAGGACCATGCTGTACCCCATGGCCAGGATCCGATCGGCATTGCCTACGAACGAACCCAGAACCTCGGCGTGCCAGTCTTGTTTGGGTTGCCTTTTGGACATGGCCTGCGAAATTTCCCCCTGCCCCTGGGCGTTAAGGTCCGCATCAACCCTCAAGGGTTGTATTTGTTGAATTCCTAAAAAAGGGGTTTATAGAACAGGGTTGACCTCTGGTTCCAAGTCAATCCCAAATTCCATCCTAACAGACGAGCGGATATCCTGCGCTAGCTGCCACAAGTCTTCGCCTTTCCCGTCACCGTAATGGACTAGAACCAAGGCATGGGTTTCAGATACCCCTACCGCGCCACGTCGATGCCCTTTCCATCCGCATTGCTCAATCAACCAAGCGGCTGATGTTTTGGACTCGCTCCCGGTATCGTTCTCTGTTTTGGGAGCAAACAAAGGCATGTTTGGATGCAAATTCTTCAAAGATTCAGCCTGCTCCTTTGTCAAAATCGGGTTCTTGAAAAAACTTCCTGCATTGCCTATCAGCGCCGGGTCAGGCAGTTTAGAACGACGAATGTCCGCGACGGCGTTGGCAATTTCATTCGAACTTGGTTGATGACCCGTCCCCTTCCCGAAGGCCTCCGCAAATCGAAGTTTAAGGTCCTGATAATCCAGGCGAGGGTTGGGTTGCGTTTCCAGAAGGTAACGAACCCGGGTGATCACAAAATTATTTTTGAGCTCCTGCTTGAAAATCGAATTACGATATCCAAAGTCGCAGATTTTTTTGGAATAGGTACATGGAGGTCCATTCAAGGGAATCCCACTCAGGCTTTCAAAACAATCTCCTTGCTCAACTCCGTAGGCACCGATGTTCTGAATGGGCGCTGCACCTACAGAACCCGGTATCATGGCCAGGTTTTCCAAACCCCACCAGCCATTTTGAGTCGTATAGGTCACGAGATCATGCCAGCTCACACCGGCCCCGGCTTCCACCAAAATCTGGTTGCGCCCGGTTTCATGAAATTCTAGGCCCCCAAAGGCTAGGTGGATCACAGCGCCTTTGTAATCCCCGCAAAACAAAACATTGCTTCCTCCACCCAAAAACATAAAATTACCTTGGGTGAGCTCATCCGCCGTTTCGATTGCCCGGGGTAAATCGTCCTCCTGCTCTACCTCCAAAAAATAGGCCGACTTCACACCCAGACCAAAGGTGTTGTAACGGCTTAAATCGTGATTCTTGTAAATTTTCAAGGCTTGTATAACAAATGATCCATAAAAAAACCGCCCCCGGGTGGGGGCGGTTTCCTAGACAAAAGGATGTGTTAGCAAAAGGGCGAATTAGTGCTTAACCATGACACGCTGGCGGGCAATACCAGTTTCGGTCAACATTTCGAGGGTATAGGTTCCGTTCGGTAGAGCAGAAATATCCAGGATGTGGCGTCCGCCGTTTCCGTTCCAAGTCAAACGCTCCTCCAAGACGGTACGACCGGTCAAGTCTGTCATCACCAAACGAGTTTGACCCAAATCACGCGCTGCGTTCACCTTGATATTCAACAAATCTGAACCTGGATTTGGGTACGCAACCGCCGCCAGCATTTCTTGGGGAACAACGTTGGTTCCGGTGGGAATACGGCCAAAATTGAGAGACATGCGGATAGCATTGCCATTGGAGTACCAATCCGTACTATGGAACAAAACCGTCGCGAACCAAGGCATCGTCACGGTCCGGTCGTCAATCAAACTGATATGATTGGAAGCGTTGTTAGAGAACAAATGCGCTACCAACCAATACTCACCAGGATTGACAATGCGCTCCTGTGGGCTGCCACCCAAAGTGGCTGGGAAAGGAACTGTCACGCGGGCCCGGGAAATATCTGCAGCGGTCAAGGTATACAAGTCGGTTTCGAGAACAACCGAGGCCGAGCCGCCTGGTAAACCTGTATTCCCATCCCCCGTTTCCAAGGTGAAATAGATCAAACCACCTGCTTGGGATGTCGACGTTCCGCTATTGACCAATCGTGCGGTGGCCGAGGTTACCGTGTCGATGCTGACCAACTGACAAATGTTAGCGATTTTGATATCAAAAACAGAGGGAGGATTGCCCATAAAATTCCGGGTTCCAAAGGCCAACGGCGGAGCAGGAAAGCTCACATTAAGGGCCAGCATCGTATCGGTCAATTCAAACTGACGCGAAGCCGTGTTGTTGGCCGTGGAGTCCATGGTCACAGAATCAAAAGCCAAGCTGTAGTTAACACGGGTGAACTTGAGGAGATTGGGCGTGTAAGCTGTCGAGATACTCAAAAGGGTATCGGTGAAGGGGTCCAAAGAAGGCAGAACAGCCGATGTACCGGTAAACAGCGGCGTACCCGGTGCCGTCGTGTCGATGACCGAAACCTGTAGTTGAACATTGTTACGAACAGTGGTTCCGATATTGGCAACTCGAGCTTGGAAGGTCAACGGGGTTTTGTTGGCATTGGGTACCATACCATACTCGATACCACGACCTGCGGACGTATCCGGCAAGAAGGCAGTACCGGTGATTGTCAAATCAACGCGGGGAGCCTGCTCGATGGCGATATCATCCACCATCCAGAAATAATAATCTCCGTTGAACAGGAATGCAATCTTGACACTGTCCTGACCACCAATATAGGGGGATACATTCAGACGGGTCATCGTGCTGCTGGATGTTGAAGAATTAACCGCAATATTGCTGTTCAGGGCCACCGTATCGGACCAAGTCAATCCGTTATCAACCGAAAACAAGAGATAGGTTGCGGCTGAACTTTGGCTACCACCTGGACCCCCAAAGCGGCGGTAGTATTGATAAAACGAAAGGTTTACAAAATCATTGGAGCTCAAGTCAATGGATGGGCTGATCAGCATCCCGCGGTGTGGAGCCCCCAAAACACCCGTACCGGTTGGTGAACCGTTGTTATCCAACCAATCCGAATCAAAAATCATAAAACCATTGGTTCGGGTAGGCGATTGGATGGCCGTTGTACCAGCGGCGTAGGCTCCGCGGGATCCGGTTCCACTGGCAGGAAGAGTCGACGTGCCCCTGTATTCCCAAACACCGTTGGTGTCGGGGGTGTTCCCCGTATTGATACCACGAAAACCATAATTCAACCAACCACGGCTGTTGGGGTTGGAACTAAAATTCTCGGTCCAAAGGTTGATGGCTTCGGTCTGGAAGGAGGGATCCTGGTTGGCAGAGGATGCAGAGGATGACTCTCCTACAGCGTTGGCAGCGGACTGTCGCAGGGATTGCGGAGGGGTTGTGCCAAGGCGTGACTGGGTCCAAGCGATGGCAGGGGCTGCCACCATGATTGCCCCAAGAAGGTACGGGCGAAGGTTTTTCATGTTGTTTGGGATTACAGGAACAGAGATTTTGATGGATTTTAGATTAAAAAATGATAAGGTCGTTTAACGAGCGGTCTTGACCA
>JAIXRA010000029.1 GCA_027485465.1 Bacteroidota bacterium
GCGTAATCCTGATCGCTAAAAAAACTAGGGACACCGGCATCCCGCTCCACAACCACCTGGTGACCGTTATGAACCAACAAAGCAACCCCCTGAGGTGTAATGGCCACCCTGTTCTCCTGAAATCCTCGCTCACAGGGTATCCCAACGCGTAGGCTCACCTGCCGAGTGGAGGTTGCAACGGGAGCAAGGAGGGTATCGGGGGAACTCATGGTTGCAACGAATTTAGGGTCAAAACGAGTCAAGCCCATCCATCCAGGTCAGGCGTCGCTGATGGGGGACTTCAGCAGAATCCATGCCAGCACCCCGAAGAGCCGTTGCCTGAACCAGCGTTTCCAGCTTATAAAAAAGAGTCGATGCAGGCAAATAAGGGCCTGCTCGTTCCGGCCATTCCAGCCAAACCCAGTCGGCCCGGTCCAATAAGTGCTCCGGGTCCAGGTCCAACCACTCCTCCGGACCCCGCAGACGATCGAGGTCGGCATGGATAACAACCTTGCCATCGGCGGTGCGATACTCCTGTATCAAAGCATAGGTTGGGGAGGTCGGCAATGGATCGCAATCGAGGCAGGTGCCCATGGCACGAAACAAAGTGGTTTTGCCCGCACCCATTCCACCAATCAAAGCCAAGACGATCGGCAAAGATCCGGTACGTTGACGGAGAGCGTGATCCAACAAAGCCTTTGCAGTCCCATCCAATTCGGAAAGACCAAAGACTTTATCGAACATAACAACATGGGATAACCTACCGTCCACCGCGCAGGCCACGGGTCCAGAGGATCAACCGGCCAGGGCCGCTGCCCCGCCAACAATCTCGGTAATTTCGGTGGTAATCGCCGCCTGCCGGGCTCGGTTGTATTGAAGCCTCAATTCCCGTAACAAATCCCCCGCATTCTCGGTCGCCTTGTCCATCGCGGTCATGCGGGCTCCGTGCTCCGATGCCTGGGTATCCAACATGGCTTTGTGCAAATCAATAGCCAGCGAAAACGGTAACAAATCCTGAACGATCTCTTCACGCCCGGGTTCGTACAAATAATCAGCCGCGCCTTGACCGGCGCCGGCGCCAGGGCCTGTGGTGGATGCACTTGGGGACTCGGCCTGCAAGGGCAACCATGGCATCACCCGATAATACTGAACAACCGGGTTTTTGAATTCGCTGTAAATCACTACCACCTGATCGTATTCTCCTTGAACAAAGGCTTTGCTAAGCTCGGCAGCCATCTCGGCGGTCGCCTGATAACGGATTTTGAGCATCAAATCCTTGAATCGCAAGTCCTGGGGCAAGCCGGAACGCTTGAAGAAATCGACCCCTTTGCGACCTACCGGAATCAGGGTTGCCTGTTGATCGTCTGGCAAATCCTGAATGAATCGGCGAGCCGTTTTGATAAGATTGCTGTTAAAACCACCACACAAACCTTTATCCGATGTTAGCAAAACAACGCCCACCCGTTTGATCTCCCGGACCGAGGTCAATGGCATCTCTGCCGCAGATCCCTCGAGCCCCGAAACCAAACGCCCGACCATGCTTTGCAACCCCTCGGCATAGGGACGAATTTGCTGAATTGCGCCTTGGGCCCTCCTCAATTTGGAGGCCGAAACCATTTTCATGGCTTTGGTGATCTGTTGTGTTGAAACAACCGAGGCGATTCGGACCCTGACTTCTTTGAGATTGGCCATTGGTAGTTTTTGATTACCGTTCTTAGGCTTTGTATCGGGCGACTAACTGCTTGGCCGTGGCCGACAGAACATCGGTCAGACTGTCATCGAATTTACCAGCTTTGAGGGCCTCCAAAACCTGGGGATGATTGGCTCGCATGGTGGCCAGAAAATCAGCCTCAAATTCCCGAACCTTGGCCATGGGCACATCCATCAATAGACCCTTGGTACCCAAGTAAATAATAGCAATCTGATCCTCCACCCGGAAAGGTGAGTATTGCGGTTGCTTGAGGATTTCAACGTTTCGGGCTCCTTTGTCCAAAACCGCCTTGGTCGAAGCGTCCAGATCGGATCCAAATTTGGAGAAGGCCTCCAATTCCCGGTACTGCGCCTGGTCCAGCTTGAGGGTACCAGCCACTTTCTTCATAGACTTGATTTGAGCGTTACCCCCTACCCTGGACACCGAAATACCCACGTTAATGGCGGGACGGACACCGGAATTGAAGAGATTGGACTCCAAGAAAATCTGGCCATCGGTGATCGAAATCACGTTGGTAGGAATATAGGCCGATACGTCACCGGCTTGAGTTTCAATGATTGGCAAAGCCGTTAATGAGCCACCGCCTTTGACCTTGCCTTTGAGTGACTCGGGCAGATCATTCATCTTTGCGATAATCTCATCGTTGTAATTCAACTTGCAAGCTCTTTCGAGAAGGCGTGAGTGCAGGTAAAAAACGTCCCCGGGATATGCTTCGCGTCCGGGAGGGCGACGTAACAACAGCGATACTTCCCGATAGGCCACCGCTTGCTTGGACAAATCGTCGTAAACAATCAGGGCAGGATTTCCAAGATCCCTGAAATACTCCCCAATAGCCGCTCCAGCCATGGGCGCATAGAACTGAAGGGGTGCAGGGTCCGATGCAAAGGCCCCCACCACAATGGTATAAGGCATGGCCCCGTTCACTTCAAGGGTCTTGACGATGTTGGCCACGGTCGAAGCCTTTTGACCCACCGCTACATAAATACAATAAACCGGCTTGCCGGCTTCGTAAAATTCCTTTTGGTTGATAATGGTATCTATCGCAATCGCGGTTTTACCCGTTTGACGGTCGCCAATAATCAATTCGCGCTGACCACGACCCACCGGAATCATGGAATCAATGGCCTTGATACCGGTCTGCAACGGCTCGTGAACCGGCTGACGGAAAATCACACCAGGGGCTTTACGCTCAATCGGCATCTCAAACGTTTCCCCTTGCAGAGGTCCCTTCCCATCGATGGGTTGACCCAGGGTATTCACCACACGCCCCAACATTCCGTGACCAACTTTGATCGACGCAATCAGGCCGGTACGTTTGGCTGTATCCCCTTCTTTGATTCCCTCGGAACCACCCAAAAGAACCGCGCCCACATTGTCTTCTTCTAGGTTGAGAACGACCGCCCGGGTTCCATTTCCGAATTCAATCAATTCCCCGGCCTGAACGCGGGTCAAACCGTAGAGACGGGCAATTCCGTCACCCACTTGCAGAACCGTTCCGGTTTCTTCGAGTTGGGACTGGGACTGATGACCTGCGAGTTGTTCCCGTAGGATGGCGGAAATTTCGTCCGGCTGTAAATGTGCCATA
>JAIXRA010000103.1 GCA_027485465.1 Bacteroidota bacterium
TACCATGGCATGAAAGCATCGTTGCTAAGGTCATCCGGGATTCGAATATGATTGGCCCCGGAATTAGAAAACAATTGGGCCGCCGCGTAATAAGGGCCTGCTGGTAAAATTCGCTCTTGAGGAACACCAGCCAAGACGGTGGGAATCGAAATATCCATGTAACCTCGGGCCACATCGGCAGCAGTAACAGTGATCAAATCTGATTCAACAAGAACAGGAAATTCAATCGCCGGCGATCCGGCAATTCCATCGGTATCGCGCATACTCACCGCAATAAGGCCACCGGGGACCGTGGTTGAACGCAGATAAACACGGATACCCGTCACCGTGTCCTGAGAACTCAGGTTGATGAGAGATGTTACGATAACACCATCTTCTTCGCTTGTGAAACTGGAGGTGCCCAAGGTGCCCAGCGATGTAGATGCAGGGTAAAAGGGAGAAATCCTATCCTCCGTAATCAATAACATGGTGGTATCGATGTTGTTCGATGGGGATCCGTCCGTTGAATCCGAAAGAGCTTCGATTCGAAGGGTGTAGGTGCCTACCGGCCTGCCGCTCATCGCCCAATAAGGAGTGGACTCCAGCGTATCGCGGGCATTGGAAGACATCCCAACAATGGCCGGTGAATTGGTGTTGTACAAAGGCGTCGCACCCTGAAAAGCCCGCGCATTGACGCGGACATTGGGTTGGGTATTCACCCCAAAATTGTGAATGGCCCCTGAAAAAATCAAAGAGTCCTGCAATTGCGCCCTGGACATCTGGGCATTAAAGCAAAGCCCAACCTTGGGAACGATATCCCAATCTTCCATAACCAAATCGTTGGGGGGCAAGTTGGCAATTTCAACATCATCCAAAGCCCAGAACCAATCCCAAGCGCCCACATAGCGAAAGCGGACCCAAATTTGGGGCTGATTGGCAGCGACCGAGGAGATATTAAGTCTCGTGAGGGTCGAGTTATTAATCGTGGTATTGCGTGGAATCTGGGTGGACGAGCTGTAAAACGAAACCCAAGACAGGGAGTCGTTGCTGACCTCCACCACATGATCCTCTGCAAACCGCCGGAAATAATGCCGGAAACTCAATTGTACACCACTCTGTCCCACCAGGCTGGCTCCAACCTTGAGGACCAAGTAATCATCCTGGGTATCGGCCGGAAAGGAGTCAGAATTGATCAATGCAAACGAACCCCCCGACGTAGAATTGAAGGTTGGGCCAAAATTCTGGGTGGTCAAGTTGGGCTCAAGGGCTGTTACCACCTTCCACCGAGCACCTCCGTTGGCATCATCCAGAATCGTTAAACCATTGGTGCTGCTGAAATCGAAAGTCCAAAGAGCGGTCGTGCTTTCCGTACCAAAGCTTGCCGAGGAACCGTTTGAAGGCAGGTTCTGTACTTCATTGGCTTGTTTTCCCGGATAGGACCGAGGGGTTTCGAGTCTTTGGGCTTGAGCCGAAGACAAGCCAACGGCCGCGGCGAGGACCACAACAAAGGCGGTGGTAAGTAGGAGGTTTTTGGACATACAAATTCTTTGAATCTGCATTCTTTAAAGAATGCGATTATCAAAGTTACACACCAAAAGCTCTAAAAACGGCCTATCGACCCTTTTCAGACCGCGTAGCTCTCCAAGGGGGGACAGGCACAAACCAGGTTCCGATCCCCGTAGGTATTGTCCACCCGGGCCACCGACGGCCAAAACTTGTTTTGCTCGGACCAAGGGGCTGGGTAAACCGCTTCCTGACGGCTGTAGGGCCTATTCCAAGTCTCTGCAACCAAAACACGGGCCGTGTGAGGGGCGTTCTTGAGGGGATTGTCCGCGCGGTCGGCTGCCCCGTTTTCGATGGCTGCGATTTCGCGACGAATAGCCAACATCGCCTCGCAAAAGCGATCCAATTCCTCCAGGCTCTCGGACTCCGTCGGTTCCACCATCATCGTCCCAGCCACAGGGAATGAAACGGTGGGTGCATGAAAACCATAATCCATCAATCGTTTGGCGATATCCTCCACCTCCACCCCGGCGCTGGTTTTGAAGGGGCGCATGTCCAAAATCATCTCATGAGCGCAACGATTGTTGGCATTGGTGTACAAAACTCCGTAGGCCCCTTCCAATCGGTTTTTGATGTAATTGGCATTCAAAATAGCGTAGCGGGTGGCCTCTGTTAAACCCTGGGCCCCCATCATCCGAATGTAGGCATACGATATCAAAAGTATACTGGCACTCCCGTAGGGCGCCGCCGATACGGGGCCAATGCCCTCCGGTCCGCCACAGGACACGACCGGATGACTGGGCAAATAAGGAACAAGTTGAGCCGCAACCCCGATAGGACCCATGCCGGGGCCACCACCGCCATGGGGTATGCAAAAGGTTTTGTGGAGGTTCAAGTGACAAACATCCGCGCCAATCAAAGCAGGCGATGTTAAGCCAACTTGGGCATTCATGTTGGCCCCGTCCATATAAACCTGGCCCCCGTTTTCGTGAACAATGTTACAGATTTCCTGAATTTGGTCCTCAAAAACACCGTGGGTGCTGGGATAAGTAACCATTAAGCAGGAAAGCGCATGGCGGTGAAGAAGAGCTTTTTCTCGAAGGTCATCGACGTCCACATTGCCCTGCGCATCGCAAGCGACGACCACGACCTGCATGCCGGCCATCACCGCCGATGCAGGATTGGTCCCGTGAGCCGAGGATGGGATCAACGCAATGTTACGATGCATATCACCGCGCGCCCTGTGATAGGCCCGAATGACCATAAGGCCGGTGTATTCACCCTGTGCGCCTGAATTGGGCTGAAGGCTTACATCGGCAAAGCCGGTCACCTCCCGGAGATACTGGCGAAGTTCCGCAAAAATCTGCTGATAACCAATTGCTTGACTCGTTGGCGCCAGGGGATGAATGTTCGCAAAGGAAGCCCAGGTGATGGGCATCATTTCGGCGGAGGCATTCAGCTTCATCGTGCAGGAACCCAGCGGTATCATGGAGTGACAAAGGGACAAATCTTTGCTTTCCAATCTTTTGATATAACGCAATATTTCGTGCTCGCTGTGGTATCGATTAAAAACCGGATGCTGCAGAATGTCATCGGATCGCAAAGGAAGCTCTTCCGGTCCCAGCTGACGATCTAGTTCCATAACATCCACCTGCAGTCCGTTGGTGATAGCCCCGAAAACAGAAACAAGCTGCGCCAAATCTTGCAAAGACGTTGTTTCATCCACCGAAATCCCGACCTGCCCCTTGACCAAGAAATTGAAGTTGATTTCCTTGGATTCGGCAATCACCCGAATTTTCTCGAGCGATTCATCGTCCATCGAACACACTAGGGTATCAAAGTAAAGGTCGTTCACTTGGTCAAACCCCAAAGCCCGCAGCGCGGCATCCAGAACCCTGGCCCGTCGATGAATTCGGTTCGCCAAGGCCTTGAGACCGTCAGGTCCATGGTAAACCGCGTACATCGAGGCCATTATCGCCAACAAAACCTGGGCGGTGCAAATGTTTGAGGTCGCTTTTTCGCGGCGAATGTGTTGCTCCCGCGTTTGGAGGGCCATTCGGTAGGCTGTTTTGCCTTCGGCATCCACACTTACCCCGATTAATCGGCCTGGAAGATGTCTTTTGTAGGTATCACGCGTTGCAAAAAATGCGGCATGAGGCCCACCGTAGCCCATGGGCACCCCAAAGCGCTGGGCCGAACCCACCACCACATCTGCACCCCAACTACCAGGTGATGGTAACAAAACCAACGCCATCAAATCGGCTACCACCGCCGTGGCCACGCCGGCCTCATGGGCCATTTTGCAAAACGGTGCATAATCCTTGACCCTTCCGTAGCCGTCGGGGTATTGAAACATGCAGGCAAAATAGCCGTCGTTGCAATTCATGTCCTCTATTCTTCCCGTAACAACCTCTATTCCAAGCGGTTCAGCGCGGGTTTCTAGGACGGCCCTGGTCTGCGGAAAACATTTGTGGGAAACAAAAATTTTGCGATGATCGGTTTTCTTCCGATTCGCAAACAACATAAGCATGGCCTCGGCGGCTGCGGTGGATTCATCCAACAGGGATGCGTTGGCAATTTCCATCCCGGTGAGATCGCAAACCATGGTTTGAAAATTCAGGAGGGCCTCCAACCGACCTTGAGCTATCTCGGCCTGGTAAGGTGTGTACTGGGTGTACCAACCCGGGTTCTCCAAAATATTTCGAAGGATAACCCCCGGCGTCAGGGTTCCATAATAGCCGGATCCGATATAGCTCCGAAAGACTTTGTTCTTGTCACCTATCCGACCCAGCTCGGTCAGCATTTCCTGCTCGGTCATGGGGGCCGGAAGATTCATCGGCCCGTGGCTACGAATGCTAGCCGGGACCGTTTCTGCCACCAGGCTTTCCAAATCGGTCGCTTTAACCGTTTGGAGCATGCTTTTCAAAGCCTTTTGGTTGATGCCGATATGCCGGCGTACAAAGGCGTCTTCGGGGGTCGTATGAAAGGATGTGGACATAGTCCGCAAAATTAGGGAGCAGACGCGTGGAAACAGGCCCCGCCCCCCTTCCTTGTTTCGTACTTTTGGGCCATGATGATGAATATTGTCCTCTTTGGCCCCCCCGGAGCCGGCAAGGGCACCCAGTCCCAAAACTTGATCCGGGATTTGGGGCTCGTTCACCTTTCGACCGGAGACTTGCTGCGTGCTCAGATCGCCGCCGGAACTCCCCTAGGGCTGGAAGCCCAGGGCCTGATGAACGCCGGCTTGTTGGTACCCGATCACGTCGTGATTGGGATGATTCGGCATCGTTTGGAAGAAAGTCCCAATGCCGCCGGATTTATTTTCGATGGTTTCCCCAGGACCTTGGCCCAAGCTGAGGCATTGGATACCCTGCTCGAAGGGTTGGGTCAAAGCATCCGTTGCATGGTTTCCATGGTGGTTCCTCAGCCTGAACTGGTCCAGAGACTCCTACTTCGAGGGAAAGACTCTGGCAGGGCCGACGACCAAAACGAAGACATCATCGCTCAACGCATCGAAGAATACCAAGCCAAGACAGCGCCCGTCGCCCAATACTATGCCAACCAAAA
>JAIXRA010000021.1 GCA_027485465.1 Bacteroidota bacterium
CCGACTTCGACTTCAAAGCCCCGGCGTTCCATCCATTCAACCCATGCCCTGATTTGATTGTATTCAACGCCTCTCGAAGGCGCGACCAAACCGACAGTGTCGCCTTTGCGCAAAAAGGGCGGGACCAGAAAAGAATCGATGGGGGCCGGCATTGGTTTCCGGAAAAATGGATTAGGTACGGCTTCTTTGCAAATGGCACTCAAAAAGAAGGATGCCACCGGCCACCGAAACATTCAATGAACCGATTGACCGGGCCCGTGCCGGCATCGGTATACGAAGCAAGGCATCACAGCGCCGAAGGGTATCCGGGCTGAGTCCCTGGTCTTCGGCTCCCAAAACCAAAGCCAACGGTCCAGAAAGATCTTGATCACGACCCAAGTCTTTGCCTTTTTCGCTGGCTCCCATAATTCGGAATCCGCTATTGGCCAGGTAACGTAGGGCCTCTGGCAAGGAAAGCGTGCGACAAACCGGTAACAATTCCAAGGCACCTGCGCTGGCCTTGATGGCATCC
The DNA here is from genome assembly GCA_027485465.1 of Bacteroidota bacterium. Lineage (GTDB taxonomy): Bacteria > Bacteroidota > Bacteroidia > UBA7662 > UBA7662 > SYHX01. Next base: position 512 of record JAIXRA010000021.1, read on the forward strand.
GGAGTGACTTGGGCGTTGTCCAGGCCGGGAATCAACAAAGCATCCGCTCCCAAACACCAAGCCGACCGGGCCAGTGCCCCCAAATTGCGGACATCCGTGATACCATCGCTTACCACCAAAAGCGGGGACTGCCCTTGGTCAAAGGCGGATTGGACCCATTCCTCCAATGCATGATAGGCAATGGGCGAAGCCTGGGCCACAATTCCCTGATGGTTGCCGGGGCAAAGCTGTTGCAATTTCTCAGGTGGAACTTCCTGAACGGGAACCGAGCGCTGCCTGGCTTCACGAAGCAAACCGAGCACCGCCGGATCCTTTTTGCCGCGCTGAACCCATATGCGATTGATTTCTTGGCCTGAATCCAAGAGCACTTCGACAGCATGCACCCCAGGGCGCAGGTCGGCCGAGGATTTAAAACCTCCCCCGCTACGGCCCCTGTACCCTCGGTCTCTGATCATAAGGATCTAGGAGCCCAGGGCTGTTAGGCGCTTTTGGAAACCATCGGCCAAGGAACCTTGCCCAAAATTTTGCGATAGCCGGACCATTTCATTCATGACAGCCCTGGCAGCTTGTTCATCCCGTTCGTAGAAGCTCCGTTGTTCACCCCGTAGCGATGCAAAATAAATGGCCTCGGATTCGTAGGTATCAAAAAACTCCTTGGCCAGGCGATTGGCTTTGGCTGAAGCACCCGCCCGGTGGTAAAACTCCACCATCTGATAATTATAGGGGAGGTAGGTGATTTTGTGGTTGGGCATTTCGGTATCGCATAAATCCAGAACCCGAACGGCATCCTCGTTCCGACCTGTCAGCAGGAGATTCTCTACCAAACGCATTGCGTTGCTACGCAGGTTGATGGTCATACGGTTGGTTTCAGGGTCAATGTAAATTTCCTCCTTCATCCGACCCCAACGGAATTTCTTGGTGAAATTCTCCAGCATAATGTCCACCGCTGTTTGGGAAGGCATGCCCTGATTGGCTGGAACTCGGAACGGAGTTAGGCGATAGACCAAACCCTCTAGGCGGAAATAATCTTCGAGTCCCAGGTATTGCTCGGAACCCATGGAAACCGTCCAGCAAACCGGCCTTTTCCATTGATTCTGGGCCAACAAGTCCATGATAATCAGGTCGTTCTTCATGACTCCATTGCGGGCAAAGGTCCATTCGATTCTTTGAGGCGCACGGGATGAGTCTGATGTTGTAACAGCGCCCTGCGCCATGGCGTTTTGAAGATTCACCGGCAACGAAAAGTTCTGAGTGGGGAAATAATTGATCATGGTCCCGCTCTGGGTTGGGAGTTTGGCCGAAGGATCGTCGCTTGCCATGAATTGAACCAATTGCTCTAGGTCGTAAAAACCTTGGAGCTTACGGTCAAAAAACGGCAGGTAATCCCGAGTGCCCATAGCGATTTTGTCTTGGGCGATGCTCAGGGGGATGGCCTCGCTTTGGTTCATGCTCTGACGTAGATGGTCAATATACCAATCCGTTCCTAACAAACTCAGGTTGACAACGCGGACATCGGAGCGGATTCCTTCGACTTCTTGAGCATACCACAAAGGATAGGTATCGTTATCGCCCATGGTAAAGAGAATCGCATTCGGCGGGCAGGATTCCAAATAATTCACGGCGATATCCCGGGCGGTGTATTTACCGGAACGATCATGGTCATCCCAGTTTTGAGCGCCCATGATCGCAGGTATCACCAATCCCGCAACGATCGCCAAGGGTGCGGCAACGGCAGGGCTCAAGCGGCTCCCCACCAAACGACCCAAGGCCATGACGCCCAATCCGATCCAAATGGCGAACGCATAGAACGAACCAACATAGGCGTAATCCCGTTCGCGTGGTTGCAATGGCTCAAAATTCAGGTAGATAACAATGGCGATCCCGGTCAGTAAGAAGAGCAGAAAAACGGTCCATGCATCTCCTTTGGCTTTTTTGAAATGATACCAAAGACCAAGCAGGCCTAGCAGGAGGGGCAACCCAAAATACGTATTGCGGGCTTTGTTGCCTTTGCGATGCGCTGGCAGTTTGGCCGAGGGTCCAACGCGTGATTCATCCAGGGCCTCGATTCCGCTAATCCAGTTCCCTTTTTCAAAATCCCGACCGTGTCCCTGAATATCGTTTTGGCGTCCCACAAAATTCCAAAGGAAATAACGCATGTACATGTGCCCTAACTGGTAGGTGAACAAGAAATTCATGTTATCGGAGAACCGGGGCTTTTCGCCATCTTTCAAATCAAGCCAGGATTTATAAAAATCAATATGCCGCTGCTGGGTACCGGCGCGTTTGTAGGCCCTGGGCAAAAAGGTATTTTGAGTTGGATCGTAAATCGGAATAATGTCGCGACCTGCTTCGACATAGTTGTTGGGCCCTTTACGGTATTTCATGGGGCCTTCTTCTTGGTCTACCACTTCGGCGGTGAAATAGGGTCCCGTAAGCAGAGGGCGATCGCCGTATTGTTCACGGTTAATGTATGATAACAACGAAAAAATATCCGATGGTTTGTTCATGTTAATCGAGGGATCGGCATGGGATCGGATCACAATCATGCTGTAGGA
>JAIXRA010000035.1 GCA_027485465.1 Bacteroidota bacterium
AATTTTTTTGTTCGCGGTGCAGACCACCTCCACTTCCCCGTTCTCGGAGCGCTGGGTGATGTGCAAACGATCGCATTGATTACGGACATCTTCGACGGCTTCTTTGAGCTTGCCGATTTTGTCCATCATTCCAAACAAATCAAACATAGGGTACAAAATTAATTTAACGCAAGTTAGGGGGGCTTTCGTCTATCGGGTCCAGGCCCAATTCGAGGGCCAAATCCCGCAGGCCACGTTTTCTGGCCTCGGTATAGGGAATTCCCTGCTCCAATCGACGGGCCCTGCTCTCCCATTCGGGCATTCCGTGCAAAAGCAAAGGGGGCTGGCCGGGGGCTGTTTCGGCGGCCAAAATGCGGTCCGCCCAGCGCTCAACGCGCCGGTTGTATTCCTCCATGGGCATCAGGGCTTCGATGGCCGTTGCGCCCAATGCATGACCCAAGCCGGGGCCGGGTTGATCGGGGGCCGGCTCCAAAAAATCCACAAAGGGGGGAACCCAAGGGCCAAAGCTCGCCCCGCTCAAAACCCCGGACCACCAATCCACCAGGGCTCCCAAACCGTATCCTTTGTGCACACCCCCGGCGGGATTCGAACCCAAAGGGAGCAAGGCGCCTCCTTTTTGGAGGATCAAGGGATCCGTGGTCGTTCGCCCCTGGGCATCCACGGCCCAACCCTCTGGGATGGGTTGAGAACGGGCGGCAGCCAATTCCAATTTGCCATTCGCCGCCGCAGAGGTGGCCATATCCATCACCATGGGATTGCGCCGCCCCGCAGGGAAGGCATAACACAGGGGATTGGTTCCAAAAAGTCGTTCCGCACTGCCGTAAGGTGCGACCAGCGGGCTGGCATTGGTCATCGCCCAGCCCACCATGCCGTGGGGAACGGCCCGAAGCGCGTGTTCCGATGCAATCCCAAAATGATTGGAATTGCGGACCAAAACCTGGGCGGTCCCGTAAATGGCAGCCATTTCAACGGCTCGATCCATGGCAACACGGGCGGCTACCAAACCCAAGCCAGCATCGGCATCCAACACCGCCACCGCCGGCATGCGCTGTTCCCAACGCCAAACAGGGCGCGGGTTGATGCGGCCTTTGCGCCACAAGCGAACATAACCGGGCAGGCGGGCCACCCCGTGCGAATCAATGCCTTTGAGGTCCGCTTCCAACAATACGTCGGACGCGGTGGCGGCATCCTCCACCGAACAACCCATGGCCTCAAAGACCCTGCGCATCCATTCGCCCAGGGCCGATGCCGACCAATACCCGTGGATTTCTTGACTCATAGACCTGTCGTCGATTTTTGAAGACCGGAGGCCAAAACCTGGGCCAAGTGCAGGGTTTGGACCCCAGGACCTTGACGGTCGCCGTAGGCCTTGAGGTGCATGAGGCAAGACAGGTCGGCACTGACCAAGTATTCGGCGCCGGTTTGGCGATAATGGCCGATTTTTTGGTCCGCCATGGCGGTCGAAATCCCTTCGTACTTGACCGCGAAGGTGCCCCCAAAACCGCAGCAAGTTTCGTTATCCGGCAATTCGACCAGCTCCAAGCCACGAACCCCGGCTAGCAAATCCCGTACCTGGTCCCGTATACCGCACTCCCGCAGTGCCGAACAGGCATCGTGATAGGATATCTTGTGTTGAAACACCGAATTGAGTCTGTTTCGATGGGGATGGGCGTGGACAAATTCCACAAATTCCAAAATACGGGGTCGGGCTTGTTCCCAAGCCTTGAATTCCGGACCCGAAGCCGGCAGCAATTCACGGTAACCGTTGCGCAGCATCCCGGTGCAGGAACTGGACAAGACCACCACGGTGCGCTCCAACTCTTTGTTGGGCCCAAAATCACGGAGCCATTTGGCCGCCACCGGCCTTGCTTCCTCCCAATACCCGGCGTTGTAGGCCGGTTGTCCGCAGCAGGTCGCCCCCTCCGGAACCCGCACCCGGCAACCCAGGGCTTCGAGCACCTCGACCGCGGCCATGGCTGCGTCGGGGTAAAACTGGTCCACAAAACAAGGGACAAAAAAATCAACTTCCTCCAAGGGAAGAACCTCCGACATGGACATAGATTCAGGATGGGTTGTCACGGGGAATGCGAAGCATACGGACCAGAAAATAAATTCCGATCACAAAATACAGGGCCAAAAACAAGGCGGAATTCCGCATTGAACCAGTCCATTGATTTATGAATCCAAAACTAAAGGTGCCAAAAACGATGGCTACTTTTTCGGTCAAATCGTAAAAAGAAAAAAACGAGGCGTTGTTGCGCGTACCCGTTGGAATCATCTTGGCGTAGGTGCTCCGCAACAAGGTCTGGGACCCGCCCATAATCACGCCGACCACCCCAGCCATGGTGTAAAATTCCCATTCCTGTTGAACAACCGCCGCCGCCATACAAACCAAAATCCATACCAGACCCGTCAGAATAAGCAGCCGAACATTGCCCATCTTGGGCACCAAACGGGCAAATCCAAAGGACCCTCCGATGGCGATGATTTGGATCAAAAGAATCACCGCAATCAACCGATCCGTGGGCAATTGGAGCACCTCTGCGCCAAACAAGGAAGCCACCAGCATGATGGTCTGCAAACCGGCGCAGGTAAAAAAGTACGCGAACAAAAAGGTCTTGAGGGAAGGCATGCCTTTCATGGCCACCACCACACCGCGCAACTCCGACCAGCCAATGCGCAACCAACCGAGGGCCGTGGTTCGAAGACCGGCCTGGCCGCTGGCCTCTTCGCCGGGCAGACCGGCCAGCGTGATGCGGGAGAATCCCCACCACCACAACCCCACACTCACGAAAGACAAGCGGGTCACCTGCCCCGTGTCCATGCCCAACCACCCGGGGTTCATGATAAAAGCCAAATTAATCACCAACAAAACCACCGATCCGACATAACCGTAGGCAAAGCCTTTGGCACTAACGGCATCGATGCGAGATGGGCTGGCAATCACCGGCAAAAACGCATTGTAAAAAAGGGCGGAACCGGCCCACGAAAAAGCCGCCAACACAAAACAAAAGATTCCCCAGGACCAGGTATCGACCGTCATCCCGTAAAGCCCCACACAGGCCAGGCTGCCAACAGTGATAAAAAGATTCATCATGGCCTTGCGACGGGCTCCGTAATCCGCCATCCCCGAAAGCAAAGGCGATACGAGAGCGATGCTGAGGTAAGCCAACGCCAGCGCATAGGAATACAAGCTGCTGGCAGGAACCTCCCATGAACCCAGGCGCAAAAAAGAGACCGACTCACTGGCCTGGCCCAGGCGGTTGGCCACCGGGCGGGTCCAGCCGTTTTGGGCCGAGACCGCCGCCGAAAGGCTGCTGTAATAGATGGGGAAAATGGCGGTGGTAATGCAGAGATTGTAAACCGAATTGGCCCAATCGTACATGCACCAGGCCCGGATGACCGAAGGACGATCCTTGACGCCTTGGGCCGCGATTCCTGCTTCCGCATCGGGTTCTGAAAAATTCATGGGATTCGTTAAGGTCACTTTTTCTTGTTCAGTCGACAAATCTAACCCGTTTTGGGCCTGAGGAAGACCCTCGCAAGGCAGGGGGATCCCCCCCTTCAAACAAAAGGCAAGGGGCAGCGTTAATATCACATGAAGATTCCCGTTAACTTATGAGAATAACCGTCGGGCGCGTTGCCCACTTCAACGCCGCTCACCGGCTCTTTCGCCGCGATTGGGACGAAAACCGCAACCGGGAAGTCTTCGGGAAATGCGCCCTTCCCCATTACCACGGGCACAATTATGAATTAAAGGTCGAAGTCACCGGGACCGTTGACCCCGAAACCGGCTTTGTCATCGACCTCAAGCACCTGGCCGATCTGATTCGGGACCATGTGACCGAACGCTTTGACCACCAAAACCTGAACTTGGATATTCCCGAATTTGCAGAACTCAACCCCACGGCTGAACATATCGCGGGGGTTGTTTGGCAAATCCTGCGCCGTGTTTTGCCTGCCCACCTTGATTTAAAAGTAATTTTGTATGAAACACCCCGAAACTATGCCGTCTGCGAGGGAGCTTGATTTAATCGATGCCTACGAAAAGGGTGAACTGCATTTGGCCAGTTCTCCGGATACCCCCTTGCGTGACGATGCTTTTGCCATGGACGACGATACCAAAATGCAATTGATCGCCCAGCATTTTCGGGAAATCATGCATATCCTGGGTCTGGACCTCAGCGATGACAGCCTGCGGGGGACCCCGGATCGTGTCGCCAAAATGTATGTCAAAGAAATTTTTAGCGGACTGAATCCGGCCAACAAACCCAGGGTCGCCCTTTTTGATAACAAATACGAGTACCAGCAAATGCTGGTGGAACGGGATATTAACCTGCATTCCAATTGCGAGCACCACTTTGTTCCCATTGTGGGCAAGGTGCATGTCGCGTATTTCTCCTCGGGCAAGGTCATTGGTTTGTCCAAAATCAACCGACTGGTGCATTATTACGCCCGCCGGCCCCAGGTCCAAGAGCGTTTAACCCGACAAATCGCGACGGGTTTGCAAGAAGCCCTCCAAACCAGGGATGTGGCAGTGATGGTGGATGCGGCCCACCTCTGCGTTTCAATGCGGGGGGTCCAAGACCACGGTGGTAGCACGGTCACCTCGGCTTACCACGGTCTCTTTGAGCAGGAATCCGTCCGCAACGAATTTCTCAAATACCTCGAAATCGGTAAAAACGCCGGATGAGTGCCGTTTTTCAAGGACGCAGCCTCCTAGTGATCGGGGCTTCGTCCGGCATCGGGGCGGAATTGACCCGTCAACTTTTGGACCAGGGGGCCCACGTGATTGCCTGGGGGCGTCGCAACCCGGGCGATGAGCAGACTATGCCCGGTTTAACCTACGCAGCGTGGGATGTGTTATCCGGTGAGGATCCTCCCACCGCTTCCCTACCCGAAACGCTGCACGGCTTGGTTTATTTGCCGGGCAGCATTCCCTTGAAGCCTTTTCACCGAACCAGCCCCGATGATTTCCGTCAAACGATGGAAATCAATTTGTTGGGGGCCGTTCGCGCGGTGCAGGCCGCCCTCCCTGCCTTGAAACAAAGCGGGGACGCCTCGGTGGTCCTGATGGGCACCGTGGCCAGTCGGATCGGTATGCCCTTTCACAGCGCCATTGCTGCAGCCAAGTCAGCCCTGGAGGGCCTGGTCATTAGCCTGGCCGCTGAATACGCTGCCCAACGCATCCGCTTCAACGTCGTATCCCCCTCCCTCACTCGTACACCGCTGGCTCAGAGCCTGTTGTCAACCCCCGAAAAAGCCGAAGCCTCGGCCCGTCGCCATCCGTTGGGCCGGGTGGGCGAACCTTCGGATCCCGCCGCCTTGGTACGCTTTTTGCTAAGCCCCGAAGCGAATTGGATCACCGGTCAGGTTTGGGGCGTGGATGGAGGGTTGGGCAACCTCAAAGTGTTGTAACAAATCCCGAAAATGGTAAGTGCCGAGGATATAGCGGTCTTTTGGTTCCGTCGGGATCTGCGCCTGCGCGATAACCGTGGTTTGGAGCAGGCCCATCGAAGCGGTTTACCCGTTTTGGGGATTTTTGTTTTGGACCGCAACATCCTGGACCGCCTCGAAGACCCCGAGGATGGCCGTGTTAGTTTCATCATGCGGACCCTGGAGGAAATGCGGCTGGAACTGCAGGCCCAAGGCAGCGATTTGTTGGTGCTTCATAGCACGCCCCAGGAAGCCTGGTCGCAGGTCACAACCCAATACCGCGTTGCAAAGGCCTTTTGGAATCGGGACTACGAACCCTACGCCGTCCAAAGGGATCGCCAAATCCTAAACGTCCTCGAAAGTCAAGGAATACAGGTTCGAACCGAAGCAGACCACACCTTGATGGAACCCGGTACGGTCCTCAAACCGGACGGACAGCCCTACACCGTTTTTACACCCTACGCCAGGACCTGGCGGGCAAAAATCCGACCTGAGGATTGGAAACCCAGCCCCCTCGAACAACGACCCTCCCCCCGCTGGTTGGCCCTTCCCCCCCAAGCCATGCCCACCCTCGAAAGTATGGGGTTTCGTCCGACGGGTCTGGTTCTGCCCGAACCCTTGATTCATCAGGACATGTTGGCGCGTTATGCCGAACAAAGGGACTTGCCGGCCATTCACGGAACCAGCCGCCTCGGTCTGCACCTGCGTTTTGGGACCCTCTCGGTCCGGGAACTCGCGCAGCAGGCCATGGGACT
>JAIXRA010000049.1 GCA_027485465.1 Bacteroidota bacterium
GACCTTGCAGAACGCATCCGTTCGGGCCGTCTCATGGAGGTGGTTCACCGGACGGAGGTCAAGCCAGGCGATGTGTTCTATATACCCGCCGGCCGTGTTCACACCATCGGTGCAGGACTCTTGCTGGCCGAGATCCAGCAAAGCAGCGATACGACCTACCGCATCGATGATTTTGGGCGATTGGACGATCAAGGCAAGCCCAGGGCTTTGCATTTGGAGGAAGCCATTGCTGTGGCTCAATGCGATGGGCCGGGCCTTCCCGCCGCACCTCAGCCTTTGGAGGGGCTGCCTGGCCAGCTATTAGCCCGAGGTCCTTATTTTGAATGCAATCGCTTTGGCCTGAAGGCGGGGGAGGAATGCCAGCGCGCTCACGATGGCTTGGATTCACCGGTGGTTCTGATGAACCTTCGCGGCCAGGCCGTGCTTCGACATCGAAGCGGCCAACGGGTGGTGCAGGGGGTTCAAACCTTGATGTTACCGGCATCGGACCCTGGCTATACCTGGTGCGCCGAGACCCCCAGCGAATGGCTGGAAATCTACCTTCCACTTCCAGCGAATTTCACCAACGGGACCGTGCTTGCATGAACGCGTTGGAATCCTTAGCAAACCAGCGCTTTTCGCTGTTCCAAACGGCTGACTTGGGGCGCATGGCCTACGAGCCTGCCTTGCAGGAACAGCTCCAAAAATTTGAACCGATGGTGGCGGCAAAATTGCGCGGAGAGAAATCAACAGAACACGGGGTCGGTTGGGTATTGACCGTGGAACACGAACCGGTTTATACCTTGGGCAAAAGCGGAGACCAAAATCATTTGTTGTTATCCAATCCAGACCTTCAAAGGCTGGGGGCTGAATTTCATCGCAGCAGTCGGGGCGGGGATATTACGTTCCACGGCCCCGGGCAATTGGTGGCCTATCCTATTTTGGATTTGGAGGGTCTCAAACCGGATATCCACTGGTACATGCGCTCCCTCGAAGAATCCATCATTCGAACCTTGGCCTATTGGGGCCTGCAGGGTCAAAGGGACCGTTCTTATACCGGGGTCTGGTTGGATGCGGGCGGACCTGCGGCCCGCAAAATCTGCGCCATGGGGGTCAAAACCAGCCGATGGGTGTGCATGCACGGTCTTGCACTCAATGTGAGCACGCGTTTGGACTATTTTGATTACATCGTGCCCTGCGGTATTGCGGATAAATCCGTGACCTCCATGCACCACGAATTGCTCCGTCAAGGGATGGAAGAGGACCGATTACCGGCCTTGGGGGATGTTAAAGAAAAGTGGTTGGAAGAATTCCACCAGTGCCTGGAGAGCGGGCTTAGCCGATCCGGGTCTTGATTCTGGCTTTCTTACCTTTGGCGGCGCGCAGGTAGAACAAGCGAGCCCGGCGAACCACACCGCGGGATACCACGTCTACTTTCTCGATGAAAGGGGAGAGGCTGGGGAAAATACGCTCAACACCGATTCCGTTGGAGATTTTGCGGACTGTGAACGTTTCGTTTGATCCTGGGTTACGGCGCTGAAGAACGACGCCCTGAAAAACCTGGGTTCTTTCCTTGTTACCCTCACGGATTTTGTAGTGAACAGCGACCGTGTCGCCGGCCTGAAAAGTGGGCAAATCGGTGCCGTTTTTTTGGCTTTCGACAAAGGATACGGGGTCAAGAACAGTGCTCATGGCGTTTCGTTTAGCGTAGCGGGAGAGAAAAACCTCCCCAAAGGGTTGCAAATATAAGCGATTTGTGGCCGTATGCAAGGCTGTGCCTGCTTTTTTGACCTAAGAATCCCCTTCGGGACGATCCAAAAGATCGGGCCTGCGTTCACGGGTTCTGCGCAGTGCTTCTTCGTGACGCCATTGACCAATGCGGGCCTCGTGTCCACTACGAAGGATTTCGGGGACCTCCCAGCCCTTGTAGACCGGTGGACGGGTATAGTCCGGAGGCGCCACCAATCCGTCCTGAAAGGAATCGGTGAGGGCGCTGCTTTCGTCACCCAAAACTCCAGGCAGAAGGCGAACCACGGCATCGGTCAAAACGGCGGCAGCCAATTCACCTCCACTGAGGACATAGTCGCCCACCGAGATTTCCATGGTGCAAAGGTGTTCCCGGACCCTTTCATCCACGCCTTTGTAATGACCGCAAAGGAGGATGAGGTTGCCTTCCAAGGCCAGGCGATTGCAGAGGTTTTGGTTTAGTTGAAGTCCATCCGGGCTCAGGTAAATGACCTGGCTGTAGGAGCGCTCTGATTTCAATTGCTCCAGGCATCGGTCGATGGGTTCGATCATCAAAACCATGCCAGCTCCGCCTCCGTAAGGGGCGTCGTCAATGGCTTTGTATTTGCCGGTGGCGTAATCGCGCAGGTTATGCACCACGATTTGGGCCAGGCCTTTGCGCTGAGCCCTGCCCAGGATGCTGTGATGCACCAGGCTGTCCAGCAATTCGGGTACCGCAGCCAGGATGTCAATCCGCATCATGGCTGGTTTTTGATTCGGTTTCACCTGATTCGGATTCACCTGATTCGGATTCACCTGAAAGGTAGAGGTCCAGGAGACCATCGGGCAGGGAAACCGTCAATTCTCGGAGAACGGGGTCCCATTGCCGGACAAAATTCGGAACCAAGGGCAGGTAAACGGGCTGTTCGTTCACCGTAAATTCCAAAAAATCCTGAGGTGGACGCCGGTGTAGCCGAACCAAGACGGCCCTCAGGCCGCTTGACAGGTCGATCAAAATGGCCCCTGGGAGGTCATCTTCGTTAAATCCCCAGACTGCGCCGGACGAAACGACCGGTGCGATGCGAACCCCTTCGATGCCTACCCTGCTTTTGAGCAAGGGTTGTACATCCATTGGGCTGTTAACGCCTTCGAGGTGAAGAATAAGGCCACCAGGAACCTTGAATTGAGACTCAAGGCATCGATACGGGACCTTTTGCCCCCTGGTTTCGAGCCAAACATGCTCAAAGCGGGTCGGCCATTGAGACTTGGAAACGGTGTTATCCAAATGAACCAGCAAACGGCCGTTCAGGCCGTGCGGTTTTTGGATGAAACCAACCCAGGTCGGCGAACCCGCGGGGGCTTTCAACAAAAAAAAATTTATTCAGCGTCCGCAGGGGCTTCGGGAGCCTGTTCAGCGGGGGCCTCGTCGGCAACAGGAGCCTCGTCGGCAGCAGGGGCCTCGTCGGCAGCAGGGGCCTCGTCGGCAGCAGGAGCTTCATCAGCTACCGGAGCCTCGTCGACGATTTCTTCACCGGCGGCTTCGCGGGCAGCTTCCAGGGCGGCAGCCTCGGAGGCAGCAGCCAATTCGGAGCGCTTGCGCAACAAAGCGGCTTCGCGCTCGCTGTTGACCTTGGATTCTGCCTGGAGCGCGGCTTTGCGGGCTTGTTCGCCGCTGGCCTTGAGGCCATCTACCTTGGCTTGAACCTTGGCATCGCGGGCGGTCATCCACTCGGCAAAACGCTGATCGGCCACCTCCTGGGTGATGGCTCCTTTGGCGACTCCATCCTGCAGGTGTTTGCGCATCATCACCCCTTTGTAGGAGAGAATGGCACGGCAGGTGTCGGTGGGTTGGGCTCCGTTTTGGAGCCACTGGACGGATTTATCCAGTTGAATGTCAATGGTGGCCGGGTTGGTGTTGGGGTTGTAGGAACCCAAACGCTCAATGAATCTCCCGTCTCTTGGAGCACGTGCATCCGCCACCACAATATGATAAAAAGGACGACCCTTTTTACCATGACGCTGTAATCTGATTTTAGCTGGCATTGAGGCTTTTTTGAAATGAGGGGCAAAGATAACTCAAAACCCCCGTCGGGGAGCCAACCATTGAGAAGGATGCAATCTAGGAGCGACCAAAGGGGGAACGCATCCGGCCCATGGCCTGCCCCATGGCCCCACCAGGCATCCCTCCGTTCATTTTTCGCATCATTTGCTTCATTTCCCCAAATTGCTTGAGGAGCTGGTTGATCTCCTGAACCTTGGTCCCGGAACCCCTGGCGATGCGTTCGCGACGGCTTCCGTTAAGAATTTCAGGCTCGCGGCGCTCCAAGGGGGTCATGGACTGGATAATGGCTTCGGTTTGTTTGAACATTTCATCCGAAAAATCCATGTCTTTGATGGCTTTGCCAACCCCTGGTATCATCCCGAGTAGGTCTTTCATATTCCCCATTTTTTTGATTTGCTGGATTTGTTCGTAGAAATCCTGCAAATCGAATTGGTTCTTGGAGATTTTTTTCTGGAGCCTGGCGGCTTCTTCGGCGTTGATTTGTTGTTGTGCTTTTTCGACCAAGGAAACCACATCGCCCATGCCCAGGATGCGGTTGGCCATGCGGTCCGGATGAAAGACATCCAGGGCCTGCAGTTTTTCGCCGGTGGAAACATACTTGATTGGCTTGCCTACCGTGTAGCTGATGGTTAGCGCCGCACCACCCCGGGCATCGCCATCCATTTTGGTCAAAACAACCCCGTCAAAATTCAAACGCTGATTAAAAGCAGCCGCTGTGTTCACGGCATCTTGTCCCGTCATGGCATCCACCACAAAGAGCGTCTGGTCCGGTTGAATGCTGGCATGGATTTCCGAAATCTCGTTCATCATGGCCTCGTCCACCGCCAATCGTCCGGCGGTATCCACCAAGACCACCGAATAACCTTCGGTTTTGGCCTGTTTGACGGCCTGAGTGGCGATCAGGACCGGGTTCTTTTGATCGGGTTCGGCGTAAACCGGCACCCCGATTTGTTCACCCAGGATTTTGAGTTGGTCCACCGCAGCCGGACGGTAAACATCGCAAGCGACCATCAGCACCTTCTTGCCTTGGGATTTAAGCAGCAAGGCCAATTTGCCGGTGAAGGTGGTCTTACCGGAGCCTTGCAATCCCGACATCAGCACCACCGAAGTCCCGTTGGGCTTGAGGGCCAGGGGCGAAGCTTCCTTACCCATCAACCGGGTAAGTTCCTCGTTCATAATCTTGATGAGTAGCTGTCCGGGGGATACGCTCTTGATGACATCCTGACCCAGGGCTTTGGTCTTGACTTCTTCGGTAAACTCTTTGGCAATCTTGAAGCCAACGTCGGCATCCAGCAAGGCCCGCCGGATTTCCTTCATGGTTTCCGAAACATTGTTTTCGGTGATTCGGCCCTGTCCTTTGAGGGTGCGAATGGCCTGGTCAAGGCGATCGCTTAGTTTTTCAAACATCTTATTTCAGCTTTAGGTTGTTCAGCGGTTAGCGTTCGACCTCGCAAACTTCACCCTTTTCCTGAAAAAGGTGAAGGGCGTCAACCATCCGCAAAGCGTCTTTGACCGAACGAACCAAGGTGAAAAAATTCACAACCTGGTGTTGAACCACGCCGTTTTTGTCGATAATGAACAAACCCCGGTAAGCCATCATGGGGCCTTCACTGACCAGTTGGCCCTCCTCGTTGTAATCGTATTCTCCTGCCAGAACACCGTATTGGGCGGTGATGGTTTTGGTAAAGTCGGAGATGAGGGGGTAGGTAACTCCTTGGATGCCACCTGCTGAAACAGGTGTGTTTAGCCAAGCTTTGTGACAGACATCGCTGTCCGTTGAACACGCTAAAACGGCGCATTGACGCTTTTCAAATTCAGGCAATTGTTCTTGAAAGGCCAAAAGCTCCTTGGGGCAGATGCCGGAGAAATCTTTGGGGTAGAAATACAAAACAATGGTCTTGGTTCCGATCAGGCTTTCCAGTTTGAAATCGGAGACGATGCGTTGACCGTCCAGAACGGCCGGGGCCGTAAAGAGGGGGGCCTTGCGGCCGACGAGTACAGACATGGGATGGGACGAGCCGTTTGGCGGCTTGTTGGTGCAAAAATAACCCTGCCTGCCCGATTATCTTTGCCCGCGCCGGAACCAGGAAGGCATCAAGCCTCTTCAGGTCACCCCGGTTGTGCAGGTCCCGTAGCTCAATGGATAGAGCAACTGCCTTCTAAGCAGTAGGTTACTGGTTCGACCCCAGTCGGGATCACATGGCGACGGATTTAGTCCTCGTCGGCCTTGTTGAAGCCCAACATTAGCAAACTATAGGCCCCACGGGTGACGAAGGAACGCCCCTGAATAGGGGTTTGATCCGTTTTTTCGAATTCTATCCAAACCCAATCCTTGTCACGGTGCAAAACGCGAACGGGTCGACGCCAAAATCGAAGGTCTTTGGATTGGGTGTTGAAATTCCACACCCTTTCAAAGACATAGGCTTGACCCTGATGGTATTGCACCCCCGCTACTGGTATGGCAGGGATGGCCTCGGTTTGTACTTGCAACCGAGC
Source organism: Bacteroidota bacterium (assembly GCA_027485465.1). Lineage (GTDB taxonomy): Bacteria > Bacteroidota > Bacteroidia > UBA7662 > UBA7662 > SYHX01. The sequence goes on from JAIXRA010000049.1 coordinate 6,263, forward strand.
ACGCATGAACATCCCCGGTATCAATCCGGAATCGTAGCGATCAAAGTGGCAATGGACTTCTACGCTGCGGTCCGCTGCAAACTCTTTGCCTATCAGTAGAATTTGCGCCGGGTGCTCAACACCGGGTTGATGATTGGTATAGGCGTACAGCTTTTGGGTTTCTCGGAGGTAGGGCAGGTCTTTTTCAAAAACATTGAGCCGAAGATGCACATCCGAAGGGTCCACCAATTCGTAGAGGGCTTCGCCTGTGCCAATGTATTGACCGGTGCTGTGGTGAACCTTGGTAACGTAGCCGCGAACCGGGGAGCGAACCGGAATTTGACGCATGATGGTGCTCTCGTTAAGATTTGTTATGTCAAGTCCCAGGAGTCTCAATTGCTCCTCCATAGCTTTGGCCTTGACGTTGGCGGTTCGCCACTCGCTGCGGGTATCGCGTTCGGTTTTGGTATTGCCGGCCCCGGTGCGTGAGAGTTCTTCCTGGCGCCGAAGCTCGGCCTCCAGGTTTTCGGCCCGAATCCGGGTCGACCAATAATCTTCTTGGAGACGTAGGTAGGCAGGGTCTTCCATGTATGCCAGGATTTCACCTTTTTGGACCTGCATGCCGGGCAGCAAGCGGGTGGAACGCAGGAGCCCAGGCATGGGCATCGAAACCGAGATGAGGTTTTGGGGAGGAGCTTCCACCTGCCCGCTCAGCAAAATTTCATGGGCTAAAGGCAACAAGCGAAGGCTGTCCAATTCAAGGCCGGCTTTTTGGGCCTGCTCCGGAGCAAGGGTCAGGATTTGTTCGGTTTCCGTCCGGTTCGTTGGCTCCTTGTCTGGATTCACGACCGGTTGGTTGCTGCATCCAGTCAGGGCGAATCCGAAATGAAGAAGGAACAAGTTGGTCCAAAAAGCGAGGGAAGCCAAGGTGGGGGGCAAGGTCTTCAAGGGATTATCGGGGTTGGTTGGTTAGATTCGGATAGTACCACTGAATCGTGGCCTCGTTGAGTTGTTCGGTGAGATCCAGTTGCTGAGCCCGGGTCAAAAGAATGCGTTCCATTTGGTTGGTCCATTGGAGCAAACTCAGTTCGCCATGAGATCGTTGGGAGTTGGCCTGGCTTTGGAGGGTATCGGCCAAAGGCAGCAGGTTTAGCCTCGAAAAATTATATTGTTCCAACAAATTATACATTCGCTCTTGGTCCCGGGTGCGTTCATTGGCCGCGTAAGCCAGCCCGTGTTGATATTGCAAAGCCGCGGATTCCGCGATTCGGCGGTCGGCTTCGACTTGCAAGCGCCAAGGCCGACCACGGAGTGGGAGGCTGATCCCTGCTTGGAGGGTGTTAAATCGCCTCGACAAGGGATAAAACTGACCATCAGGCCCCAATCCTTGGATGCTCATATTTCGAAGGCCCAGGCTGAGTCCCGGTAGGCGTTGGGCTTGGGTGAGCCGGCTCATGGCCCTGGCCTCCTGCCATTGGTTGTGAAGGCGCAACACCTCCGGATGGGTCAAGGTGTCCACCAAGGCAGGGGCTGCAGGGACCCAGCGCAGATCGGTCTTTACGGCGGCTGGCAGTCCCTTGTTTCCGGTCCAAAATTGAAAGTCTCGGGTATTTTGGTCCTGTTCCCTTCGCAAACTGGCACATCGAAGCTGGGATTCTCCCTGAATCAATAACAATTCATGGAGGTCGGAAGCCGAAACCTGCCCTTGCTGTTGTTGTTGCCGCATGGCCAA
>JAIXRA010000091.1 GCA_027485465.1 Bacteroidota bacterium
AGGGGGATGCCGTGGGGTTTGGCACTCAGCAAAGCGGCAAATCGAGGGTAATCCGAGGAATTCCACACTTGTGGGCAGGGTCCCTGCTCCACCAAGCGCCCGCGGTGCATCAGCGCCGCGCGATCGACCAAACCGCTCATCAAGGGCAGATCGTGGCTAATGAACCACAGACTAAGCGAGCGTTGTCGCTGCAAATCCCGTAACAACAAAACCAACCCCGCCTGAACCTCCACATCAAGGGCTGTCGTAGGTTCGTCAGCAATCAACAAAGAAGGATTTCCAGCCAAAGCCATGGCAATCATCCAACGTTGCCTTTGTCCACCGCTTAACTGATGGGGATACGCGCTCAACATCCGCGACACATCGTTCAGTTGAACTTCGGCCAAGGCATCACGCATGGCTTTTTGGCGAGATGCCTGTTTCATAGCGGGGAAAGACTGGCGAAAGCATTCTTCCAATTGTTCTCCGCAACGCATCACCGGGTTGAGGGCCGTTAACGGTTCTTGAAAAACCATCGCCATCGAGGAACGGCGAAGGCGTCGGACCTCCGTTGGGGAACAGGTCAAAAGATTCACGGGCTCCGGCGGGGTCACCCCTTGGGCAGGAGGCCACCAAAGGAGTTTTTCGGCCCGGACGCGCCATTGCCTGCGGTCCAACAAGCCCATGACGGCCAAGGCGGTCAAGGACTTTCCAGATCCCGATTCTCCGGCCAAACCCAGGGCATCCCCTCTGTACAATTCCAAATGGATGTCGGTCACCAGGTCCGGACCATCGTTGAGACCCAAGTGCAAGCCCTTGATTTGGAGGAGCAGGTCTTGGGGACGGTTCGTGGAAGGGTTCACCACGGTTATTGTTGGATCAACCAATACGATCGACGCTGAGAGCCAATACGCAGAACCACGGCCAGATCCGATTCACCCACCGGCTCCAAATCCGCCAAGTACGTATAACCTCGGACCGGGTCCAGAAACTGCCCACCGACCCAGCCCCGCCTTCCGGGACGTAAATCACGAAGCAGACGTTGTCCCAAGAGCTTTTGGCCGTGCCCCTCGGTCCCCTCCGGACAAAAATCACAGAGGCTGGACATCTGGTACGGCGAACCGGCAGGAAAAGCGCTCACAAAAGCGGACAAAACCCCGGTATTATCCTTAACGAATTTCAAATCCAACAAAGGGCGGTTATCCCGGCTGTCTTTCAAACGGTAGGAACCTTCCGGGGCCTTTTGGACAAAGCCAGGCCAACGGGCTTCTCGCACGGAGTCCGAAGAGGTCCTCGTTGGACGCTGTGGTTCGGAGCAAGACGCTAGCAGGCAGCAAAAAAGAAAGGCCCAAACCTTGGGGAGCCTAGCAGCCTCCATCACCCTGCGAAACAGGGCGGTGGTGAGCAAGGCATCCCCCAAAGCCCGATGACGGCCGGTCGTTGGAATTCCCAAACCGCGGCAAAGTTTGCCCAAAGAATACGAAGGCTGTTCCGGCAAAAAATGCCGAGCCAGGGCCTGGGTGCAAAGGAGAGGACGCTCGTAGGTTCGCCCCGCAAGCCCCATTTCATAACACAAGTATCGGTAATCAAAGGAGACCGGATGCCCTACCAACCAGGCACCCTGAGAAAATTCGTCGATCTCCGAGGCCAGATCGGCAAACAAAGGAGCCTGACGTACCATAGCGGGTCGTATTCCCGTCAAATCAGCCACAAAGGGAGGAATCTCTCGTTCCGGGTTGAGCAAGGATTCCCACGTACGTTGGGAGCCATCACTTTCGATCCGAACCATGCCCAATTCCATCATACGCTCGGGCGGAAAGTTGCCACCGGTGGCCTCCACATCGAGGACCACAAAAACCGGATTCTTGCCGAGCAAGGCCGGTAAATCATCGGGAGGCAACGTTGCCAGCGGACGGGCAACGCGGGGGCGGAAAGCGGCCAAAAGAAAATCAGAAGGGCATATCGTCCCCGCCCTGCACCGAATAATCCGGCTCAGAAGGCAACGAACGAACCGGAGCTCCACCACCCATGCTCATCGGGGATGATTGAGGCGGAGGCATGCCGGGACCTCCAACGCCTGCAGCAGCGACTTTCCATGCACGGATATCGGTGTACCAGCGGCCGTTGTATTCCCTGCTTTCGACCTCGATGGAGGCCGTGATTTCGGAACCTGTTTGCAGAGGGAATTGATCGATTTTGTCGCCCCACAGACTCATACAGACTTTGCGGGGGTATTGACCCTTGGTCTCGAGGATAAACTCCTGCTTGCGCCAGCTGTTTCCGCTCCGACCGGTGCCCGTTACTTCAGGCAACATTTGAATAATTTGTCCTGTTATTTCCATAACATTTTTGATTAAAGGCCATCGAATTCTTTCCCAAGGCCCCAAAAGGCTTGCACTACGGATTCAACGGACAAACGCAAAAATACGGGGCAAGCGGCCCTACCCGCATCGAGGGATGGGCCGTTTATCCACATTCGGCCCAAGCCTATTGTACTTTTGCACAACATGGCGATTCAATTCACCTCCTGGGGTGCCGCACGGCAAGTGACCGGGAGCATGCACCTCCTTCGCTTTTCCGATGGTTTTACTGTTTTGGTGGATTGCGGTCTCGTGATGGGGGGGCGTTCCCAGGATCCTCTCTTTGGTTTTGAACCGACGTCGATCGACTTGGTTATCCTCACCCATGCCCACATGGACCATAGCGGACGTCTCCCTGAATTGGTCCGCGAAGGCTACAAAGGCGAAATTCTTTGCACCGAACCAACCCTTGAACTCAGCGCCCTCCTCCTGAGGGACAGCGCCCATTTGCAGGCCAAACGCATGGCCAGCGACCAACACGGTCGTGGCAAAGGCCGCAAAAAAGGCGAGCAAGCCTTCAAAAAATTAGCCCATCGCTTGGAGCAGGATGCCGAGCATTGCCTTCGAAGCTTTCACGCGCTGCGTATCAACAAAACCTACCGAATCCGGGAGAACCTTCGGCTCCGTTTTATTCCCTGCTCCCACCTCCTGGGTGCGGTATCGGTTTACTTGGAAATTGATGATAGCGGCCGCACCACCCGCTTTGGTTTTAGCGGCGATTTGGGACGGTTTGGTTACCCTGGATTGCCGGATCCAGCCCCTTTCCCGGAGGTGGATTACCTGATCTGCGAAAGCACTTACGGGGGAATTCAACACAAAGAAACCCGGCCAGCGGCCGATGTTGTTCTGGGAATGATCCGCGACGCTCTTGGCCAGGAAGGCGGCAAACTCATCGTGCCCGCTTTTTCGGTGGGTCGCACCCAGGCTTTTTTGATGATTTTGCATCAGCTTTTTGAGAAAGGCCTTTTGCCGGAGGAAGTTCCTGTATTTGTGGACTCACCCATGGCCATCCTGAGTACCGAGGTCTACCGAAACATGGAGGATTGGCTCAGCCAGGAGGCCCGCAATATGATCAAAATGTACGGGGATGTGTTCTCGTTTGAACGGCTGCGCTTTGTACAGAACATGGGGCAAAGCCGCAAAATTGCTGCAGATTATCGGCCTTCGATTCTGGTTTCGGCATCGGGCATGTTGGACGGCGGTCGGATTCATACCCACCTCAAGGAACAACTCCAAAACCCCAAGGCCTGTATTCTTTTTATTGGTTACTTGGCCGAAGGCAGCCTTGGAAGGCAATTGGCGGACGGAGCCAGCCATGTGACTGTTGACGGGCGTACGGTGATGGTCCGCGCCAAATTATGTTATACCGATATCTTCAGCGGACATGCAGATCACCGCGGCTTGATGGATTTTGCCACCAAAACTTCAAAAGATGTTTTGAAGCAAATATTTTTGGTGCACGGCGAACCGGACCGAATGGAAGACCTGGCCCAAGACCTGCGCAACCAAGGCTATCGCGTGGAGCTCCCCCTAAGAGGCCAAGTCTTTGAACTGGATTAATCCCTGTTGAAACCCCTCCCTTTTTAGCCAAGGAATACCCCATGAAAACCCGTTTCGTTCACGGCCTGCTTTGGATATGCCTAGGATCCATGAGTTCTTTGAGCTCCTGCCATCGAGGCGATTCCAGCTCCATGACCAGCTCCGATGCCCTGCCCATTTTGGGTCCTATGAAATTGGTTCACAACGACGCGGGTGGTCTGGATACCGTGTTCATGTCCTTGCCCGAACTGGTATTGGAGGATCAAACAGGTCAACCTTTTCACAGCGACAGCCTGCGCGGTCAGATTCGTGTGGTGGATTTTTTCTTTGCGTCCTGCCCCGGTATTTGTGTGGACATGGGCGCCAACATGGCCAGAATATACGCGAACCAACGGGTCCATCAAGACAGCGTCCAAGGAGTCAAAGCAGGACCCGGCCTTCGCTTCTTGTCTTATACCATTGACCCCAACCGGGATACCCGCGAAGTACTGGCCGATTATGCCGTACGTCACGGCGTCCCCGCCCAAAGCAGGGATTGGCTTTTTTTGAGGGGGGACGAAGCCTCCATTCATCGTTTGGCAGAACAGTATTACCTTCTGAGTGCCGGCGTGGATTCAACCGCTCCAGGAGGATTTTTGCATTCGGGCCAATTTTTGTTATTGGATCCCAAGGGACGTATTCGGGGATTGTACGACGGGACCTCGGCGGACGAGTGCAAGGTCCTGGAAAGAGACCTGGACGCTTTGAGGCGTGAATGGTCCGAGGAACAATAGCACTCGAGAGCCTAGGACTATTTAGCCGCGGGCATGGTAGGCCACTAGGCCGGTCGCGAGGCAATCCATGGCGCGCACCAAACTTTCCTGGTCCAACACATACGCCAAGCGGACCTCTTGCTTGCCCAAACCAGGCGTGGCATAAAACCCCGTTGCAGGGGCCATCATGACCGTGGCACCTTCGTGACGGTGATGCTCCAGCATCCATTGACAAAAGGCATCGCTATCGTCAATGGGCAGACGGGCTACCGCATAAAAGGCCCCTCCAGGCAGAGGGCATTGAACCCCTGGCAGGGCATTGAGGGCTTGGACCATGGTGTTACGGCGGGCAACGTATTCGGAGCGTACTCCGTCAAAATAATCTCGACCGGTATGCAGCAAGGCCGAAAGAGCCCCGGCCTGATCCAGGGTAGGAGGACTGAGCCGAGCCTGCGCATATTTGAGAATGGTTCCCATGAGATCCCGATTGCGTGTGATCAAGGCACCGATACGGGCCCCGCAGGCCGAGTACATTTTGGAGGTGCTTTCGACCACCACGGCATGTTCTTCCATCCCCTCCAGACTCAAGATCGAATCGTGTTCGAGCCCGTCGTAAACAAATTCGCGGTAAACCTCGTCCGCTATCAAAAATAAATCATGGGCTTTGGCCAAAGCAGCCAATCCTGCCAATTCCTGACGCGTGTACAAGGTACCGGTCGGATTGTTCGGGTTGCAGATCATGATGGCCCTGGTTTTGGGGCCCACCGCTCCCGCCAAGTCTTCGACGGCCGGCAATGCAAAGTTTTCTTCGATCAGGGTGGTAAAAGGCCGCAACACGACCCCGCCCATGGCCGCGAATCCATTGTAATTGGCATAAAATGGTTCGGGAATCAGGATTTCATCCCCCGGGTCAAAGCAGGCCATCATGGCCATCACCAACGCTTCGGAACCACCGGTGCTGATCAGAACATCGTCGGCACTCAGTCCATAACCCTTTTGGTTCAGCTGCTGGGCGTAGGCTTGGCGATACGAAGCCAATCCAGCCGAATGAGAGTAGGAGAGAACCTTTTCGCGATAACCCGCGATCCCCTCCCAAAAAGCAGGTGCGGTCGCAATATCAGGCTGCCCGATGTTGAGATGATAAACCACGGTCCCACTGCTTTTCGCAGCTTCGGCGTAAGGAACAAGCCGACGTATCGGCGATGCTGGCATTCGTAGCCCGCGTTCTGAAATTTTTGGCATAAAAAAAACCCGTGCAAATGTACACGGGTTTGGGAGGTGATTTGGAGAGATTCCCCGAAAAGGGGGTCCCTAATTAGGGTTTGGTTACGGGGCTGGCAGCAGGCTTGGTTTCGGGAACACCGGGCTCCACTTTCTCAACAAGACCGGAAATGGTCAGGACCTTGGTGGCCTCTGCCGCATTGGAGGTCACGGTCACTTGCTTGGTGAACTGACCAGGACGACCTTGGGAATTGTAAACCGCTTTGATTTTGCCGGTTTTGCCGGGGGCGATGGGCTCGCGAGTCCAATCGGGCGTTGTACAACCGCAAGAAGCCGCCACATTGGAAATGATGAGGGCGCCTTTGCCGGTGTTGACAAATTCAAATTCGTGGGTAGCCTGTACACCTTCTTTAATCTTGCCAAAATCGTGGTTTTCGGATTTGAACTTGATGGCGGGCTTGTCTTTGGTTTCGGTTTGAGCCAAAACGGGGAGGGCCAAAGCCAGTGCAAAAAGAAAGGAAAAGAGGGTTTTCATAATTGGGTCGTTTGATTAAAGGTCAAAAATAAAGATTCAGACTCATACATCAACGCAAAGTCTGCCTAAAATTGTCTTGAATTATCTTTGCACCGACTTGAATTTGGCGTCTTCATTCAACGCCCCCTCCACATGAACCACCCAGACCTAGCCCTCACCTCCCCCTCCTCCACCCATCTTCATCAGGAGGAGCTCATCAGCGAAATTCTGGCCGATTACCGCTTGGGGTGGCTGAGCCGCCATGCCAGCCTTTTGGGTCGCAAAGAAGTCCTCACAGGGAAGGCCAAATTTGGGATTTTTGGCGATGGCAAAGAGCTTCCCCAATTGGCCATGGCCAAAGCCTTCAAGGCGGGTGATATCCGAACCGGCTATTACCGGGACCAAACCTTTATGTTGGCAACGGGGATGACCACCTTGGACGCCTTTTTTGCCCAATTGTATGCGCATCCCAGCCTGGAACACGAACCGGCCTCCGGGGGACGTTCCATGAACGGGCATTTTGCCACCCGGTGGTTGAACTCAGCTGGTGAATTTATGGACCTAACGCAGGGTCCCCAATCCACGGCGGATATTTCACCGACGGGGGGACAGATGGGTCGGGGCCTTGGAATCGCCTTTGCCTCCAAATGGTATAGGCAGCATACGGAACAAGCATCGCAGTCCCCGTTCAGCGTGAACGGGAACGAAATTTCTTTTGTGACCATTGGGAATGCCTCGACCAGCGAAGGGCATTTTTGGGAAACCATCAACGCCGCCGGGGTTTTGCAGGTTCCAATGATGGTCTCCATCTGGGACGATGCCTACGGAATTTCAGTTCCTGCCGCCTACCAAACGACCAAAGAAAACATCGGCTCCCTGCTGCAAGGATTTCGAACCGGGCCGGACGGCAAAGGCTTCCGCTTTTATACCTGCCCCGGTTGGGATTACCCCCGCCTCTGCGCGCTTTACTTGAAGGCGGCGGATGCATGCCGCGAGGATCATATGCCGGTTTTGTTTCATGTTACGGAACTAACCCAGCCTCAAGGCCACAGCACCTCCGGATCCCATGAGCGTTACAAAAGCCCCGAACGCCTGCAGTGGGAAAAAGAAAACGATGGACTCGTCCGCATGCGTTCTTGGTTGCTGGAACAAGAATGGGCCGACGAGGCACTCCTGGATCAAATCGAGGCCGAAGCAGCTACCGAAGCCAAAGAAGCCCAAACCAGGGCCTACCAAGCCTTTCGCCAAAGCATCACCCCCTGGTACGATGAGGTGAACCAAGGTCTGCATGCCTTGGCCTTGGCCCTCAGTCAAACGTCCTCTTCGGCCCTTTCGTCCTTGCAGCCCCTTATCAACAGCCTACAGGCCGAACGCGAACCCTTGAGGCGGGACTTGATGCAGGCCCTGCGACGCAGTCTTTGGGTCGCTCACCAAAACAACCTTCACCACCACGACAACCCAGTCATTCGGGATGCCTCCAAGAATTTGCTTCAATTGCGCAGCCGAATGGAGAGCATGCATCATGTGTTCTACAATCGGGGTCTGCACAGCCTTTCGTCTTCTTCGGTGAACAACCAGGTTCCGGTCTCACCTGTTTATTCTGAAACGTCCCCCGAGCTCAATGGATTCGAAATTTTGAACCAATGCTTTGATTATTGGTTGGCCAAGGAGCCGACCTTCTTTGCACTCGGTGAGGATGTCGGCAAAATTGGGGATGTCAATCAGGGTTTTGCGGGACTTCAAGAAAAACACGGGGAATCCCGAGTGACCGATACGGGCATCCGCGAAATGAGCATCGTGGGTCAAGGATTGGGAGCCGCGATGCGAGGCCTACGCCCACTGGTCGAAATTCAATACCTGGATTACCTGCTCTTTGCCCTTCAAATCCTAAGTGATGACGCCGCCACCCTTCAATACCGCAGCGCGGGTGGCCAAAAAGCCCCTCTCATTGTACGAACCCGGGGACATCGCTTGGAAGGGATCTGGCATTCCGGCTCTCCCATGGGGATGATTCTGCATTCGCTCCGGGGTATGTTGGTTTTGGTTCCCCGAAACATGGTGCAGGCCGCCGGATTTTACAATACGTTGATGCATTGCGATGAACCGGCTTTGGTGGTGGAATGCCTCAACGGCTACCGACTCAAAGAAAAATTACCCGATAACCTCCACGAATTTCAGGTGGTTCCTGGTCACGCCGAAATCCTTCGGGAAGGAAGCGACCTTACTTTGGTAACCTACGGGTCTTGTTGCCGCATTGCGATGGAAGCCGCTGATTTGCTTCAGTCCATGGGTATTTCGATCGAAGTGGTGGATGCCCAAAGCCTGCTGCCCTTCGACGTAAACGGGCTATGCGCTCAATCGCTGCGCAAAACATCCCGACTCCTGATTTTGGACGAAGATGTTCCGGGCGGGGCTTCGTCTTATTTGTTACAACAAATTCTGGAAGTCCAAAACGGATTTCCCTTGCTAGACTGGGCGCCGGTCACTTTGACGGCCCAAGCCCACCGACCGGCCTACGGTTCGGACGGGGACTATTTCAGCAAACCATCGGTCGATGATGTGGTCGAGACGGTTTGGGGCTTGATGTCACGGGCAGAACCCGGTTACTATCCACCCCTACCCTCGGCCTAATCAGCCTACCCTTCGATAGCCGCGCTTAATCCTTGGTCGCAGAGAGCGGTTTGGACCGGCAACAACTCGGCATAAGTTCCTTGTTTGACGGTGCAACGCCCTTTGAGGTGCACAATCCAAGCGCATTGCTCGGCTTGCTCCGCCTCGTGTTGGCAATAG
>JAIXRA010000074.1 GCA_027485465.1 Bacteroidota bacterium
ACAGAACGTCGAGTGAGGGAATCCAGGAGGCGTTGACATACGCGTTTGGCACGACCCACCTGAGCCATGCGTAGACGAAAAGGCTCCGCCCCTTTGAGCCATTCTTGGGATGAACCCACCTCGCCCGATGATGCGGACGGAGCACCCGTGCCAGTTTTGCTTTGGATCGGATTCCGACCCAGGAGGGCCATCAAATATTGTTCCTCAGCCTGATAGGAAACCATTTCCACTTGTTGATCCTCCAACAAACGACGGTTCGAACCCAGCGCTTTTTCGGCCATGCGCAGGCTATCGTTCCAAAACTCCGGAACCGGCAAGGTTTCCCAACGATAATCGGTCATTCGCAACCCAGGGCTGGACTTGATGCGCAAGGTGGATGCATCCAAGGCGGTGGCCCATCCGCCCAATACCCAACGCTGCATTCCTCCTTCAATTTTTCCAGAAACCCCGTAACGCAGCACCGCGCCGGATCGGAACAATTGAACATGTTCCAGACGGATTGTTTTGGTTTCGGCGGCCCGTAGGGGCTGTGCCCATAGATTCGGCAAAGTCAATACCAACAGCAGAAACAACAAGGCCCATGGCCCCCAAAGTCTAGTGGAAGCGCCAAAAGGATTCCGCTTTTTCATAACACAAAAGAATTTTAAGCCTAGAGAAAAGCTGATAACAAATCATGCTGGGTCAAAATATGCCAGGAACCATCCGGCATACGAACCATAATAGCCTCTGAGTCAGGACGAATGAGAGGTATGAGGCGTTGTACTTTGGTGCTGGACTCGACATGCGGAAAGGGAGGCTCCATATGCGGTGCCACCTGTTCGGCGGATAGATCGGGATGGGACAATAGCTTTTGTAACAGTTTGCGCTCCGATAACGAACCCACCCAATTTCCTTCCGCATCCTGAACGGGTAACTGCGATATTTGGTGTTTGCGCATTTTGGCGACGGCTTCCCCAATGGTTTCCCAATGACCCACCTTGACCAAGGGCTGTGTTCCCCGCCTTAGGACCAGCCCCGCGGCATCATCCGCTGTATCGCTCAGGTAGCCCCGCTCCCTCATCCATGCATCGTTGAACATTTTGTTCAAGTAGCGGGTACCGTGATCATGAAAAATGACCACCACCACATCCCCCGATTTCAATTGACCCCCCAGCTGCAAGAGCCCCGCCATGGCAGCCCCCGCTGAATTACCAGCAAAAATCCCTTCCTCCCTGGCAATCCTTCGGGTCATCAGGGCCGCGTCCCGGTCGGTAACCTTCTCAAAAAGGTCAATTAATGAAAAATCCACGTTGGCCGGCAAAAAATCCTCGCCAATGCCTTCGGTCACGTAGGGGTATATTTCTTGTTTGTCAAAAACCCCGGTTTCCTTGTATTTTTTGAAAACCGAGCCGTAGGTGTCAATGCCCCAAACCTTGATGTTGGGGTTCTTGGATTTGAGATAGCGGGCCGTGCCTGAAATAGTCCCCCCCGTTCCGACTCCAACCACCAAGTGCGTCACACGGCCTTCGGTTTGTTCCCAAATTTCGGGACCGGTTTGTTCAAAATGAGCCTGCCGATTCGATAAATTATCGTATTGATTGGCCTTCCAAGAATGGGGGGTTTCCAACGCCAAACGAGACGAAACGCTGTAATACGAACGAGGGTCTTCCGGGTCCACATTGGTTGGGCAAACAACGACCTCTGCACCCAATGCCCGCAGAGCATCGACTTTTTCGCGGGATTGTTTGTCGGTGGTCGTAAAAATGCAACGGTACCCCTTGACCACGGCAGCCATCGCCAAACCCATGCCCGTATTGCCCGATGTTCCTTCGATGATGGTGTAACCCGGTTGGAGTAACCCGGCCGCTTCGGCATCTTCAATCATCTTGAGGGCCATCCGATCCTTGGTCGAATGACCCGGGTTAAAGGTTTCAACCTTGGCCAATACCGTGGCCGGCAATCCAGAACAAAGGCGGTTGATCCGGACCATCGGGGTATTCCCAATTGTTTGCAAAATATTTTCGAACCACATGTCCCAAAATTAGACCAAGGGGGCGACGACTTGTTGCACCGACTTCAATAACGTACTTTTATTGTGCCTATGAAAACCCGATTCCGCCTTCTTTTTTTGAGCCGCAAGGCCGTTGCTTTTGGGGTTATGACCCTCGTTTGGGGGCTTTGGGGGCTGGCATCGGCCGAGGGAAACGCGAAGAGCGACGCCGTCAAAAAGCTCCCTCAGCCCGCCCTCTGGGCCGCAGCAGAGCAGCCCTGCCGGGTTTATCGCATGGACTTGCTGGAACCTGTGGATGCGCCCATGTGGCGGAGGGTGCAATTGGCCCTCCAAGAGGCCAACCAACTCAAGAGCGATCTGATCTTCATACGACTGAATACCTACGGTGGCCGGGTGGATTTTGCCGACAGCATCCGGACCCGCCTTCTTCAAAGCCCCCTTCCTGTGGTGGTCTGGGTTGATAACAACGCCGCTTCGGCAGGGGCCCTTATCGCCCTCTCCGCCAACCGAATCTACATGAACCCCAGCGCCAGTATGGGCGCAGCAACCGTGGTCAACCAACAAGGCGAAGCCGTCCCCGACAAATACCAATCCTACATGAGGGCCACCATGCGGGCCACGGCCCAAGCCCGTCAGCGCAACCCTCGACTGGCCGAATGCATGGTCGACCCAGACCTCGGCTACCCCGGCGTTGTGGATTCCGGCAAGGTCCTGACCCTTACGGCCTCCGAAGCCGAAAAGCTGGGAATGAGCGACGGGACCGCCTCCAATGCCCAGCAGGTTCTGCGAAGCGTGGGGGTTTCCAAAATCGTCTTGGTTCAACAAAAATTGGGGCTTTTGGACCGCTTCCTTCAATTTCTACTGAACCCGGCCGTCCAATCCATTCTGATTTTGCTGATGCTGGGCGGGCTGTATTTGGAACTCCAAAGCCCAGGCATTGGCCTCCCCATCGTTGTTTCGATCCTGGCCGCCGCCCTTTATTTCGCCCCCCTCTACCTGGAGGGCTTGGCAACCTATGCCGAGATTTGGTTGTTTGTGGCCGGGCTCCTGCTGCTGGCCCTGGAGATATGGGTTTTGCCCGGGACTGGCTGGGCCGGAGCCCTGGGCCTTGCAGCTGTTTTTCTGGCGTTGGTCGCCTCTATGTTGGATAACCAGGGCTTGGAAATAAGCCCGGAAGGAACCAACCGGGGTTTGGGCTTGGCGACCGCAGTACTGGCCGTTCTTGTTCCTCTGTTAGCCTTGGGCACCGCCTTTTTGTTATGGGGTGAACGGCTTTTCAGTCACGGCCCCCTCCGAAAGTGGGTTCTAAAGAGTCCTGAAGTCACCGAGGATGCTGCCCCCAGCAGCCCCGAAGACCATCGCGCCGTGGCACATACCCGACTCATACCGGCGGGCAAAATTCTCTACCAAGGACGCATCGAGGAAGCCCATGCCGTCGATGGCTGGATTGAAGCCGGAACCGCCGTTCGAATTCTGCGCAAAGAACAAAACCGCTGGTACGTCCAAAAGGCCAACTAAGACCGGAACCACCGAGGGAACATCCGCGGGGCCTCAAAAAGTCATACCTTTGAATCCCGTAAACAGACCATAGTGGCCAAATATGTATTCGTTACGGGCGGTGTAACCTCTTCGTTAGGCAAGGGTATCCTGGCCGCATCCCTCGCCAAATTGCTCCAAGCTCGGGGACTTCGGGTGACCATCCAAAAACTGGACCCCTATATTAACGTAGATCCCGGAACGCTCAATCCCTACGAACATGGTGAGTGTTATGTTACAGATGATGGAGCAGAAACCGACCTTGACTTAGGACATTACGAACGCTTTTTGGGTATTCGTACAACACAGGCCAACAACGTCACCACCGGTCGCATTTACAGCACGGTAATCGACAAAGAACGACGGGGTGATTACCTGGGCAAAACCGTCCAAGTCATTCCGCACATCACTGATGAAATCAAAACTCGGATTCTGACCCTGGGTCAAAGCGGCGCCTACGATGTTATCATCACCGAAATTGGTGGAACCGTTGGAGACATCGAATCCCTGCCCTATGTGGAAGCTATCCGTCAACTCCGCCTGGAATTGGGCGAAGGACAGTCCATGGTCTTGCATTTGACCCTGCTCCCATACCTGAAGGCGGCCGGGGAACTCAAAACAAAGCCTACCCAGCACTCGGTCAAGATGTTATTGGAAATCGGTGTACAGCCTGATGTCTTGATTTGCCGCACCGAACACCCCATTACCAACGAAATACGCCGCAAGGTGGCCCTTTTTTGCAACGTGACCGCGGATGCCGTGATCGAGGCCTTGGACGCCCCCAGCATCTACGAAGTCCCCCTCAAGATGGCCCGCGAAAAGTTGGATATCTTGGTCCTGCGGAAACTAAAATTACGTCCCCCGCATCGTGCCGATCTTTCGTCTTGGAAAGCCTTTTTAAACAGGCTCAACCATCCCAAGCAAAATGTTCGGATTGGCTTGGTAGGAAAATATGTTGAGCTCAAAGATTCGTATCTCTCGATTGTTGAAGCCCTGAGGCATGCCGGTGCAAACCTCGAAACCCGCGTTCAAATCGAATGGATTCATTCCGAAAAATTAGAGACTGGTAACATCGAATCAACCTTGAAGGACCTCGATGCCATTTTGGTGGCGCCGGGTTTTGGAGTCAGGGGCTGGGAAGGCAAAATCGAAGCCATCCGTTATGCCCGTACCACCGGTTTACCCTTTCTGGGCATCTGCCTCGGCATGCAATGCGCTACCGTTGAATTTGCCCGCCATGTCGCCGGACTCAAAGGAGCTGACTCCGCTGAGATGAATCCCAAAACCCGCTACCCCGTCATCGATCTCATGAACAGCCAAGTGGGCGTTTCCAACAAAGGAGGCACCATGCGCCTAGGTTCCTACCCCTGCCGTGTGCAATCGGGCACCTTGGCATCCAAAGCCTACGGCAAAACCAAGACCATCCACGAAAGGCACCGCCATCGTTACGAACTGAACAACAAATTCAGGGACCGCCTGTCCGAAGCCGGTCTGCGCATGAGCGGCGTCAACCCGGACCTGGATTTGGTCGAAATGATCGAATTGCCAGGGCATCCTTGGTTTGTTGGCACCCAGTTTCACCCCGAATATTCCAGTACCGTGGATTGTCCACATCCTTTGTTTGTGTCCTTTGTTCAAGCCGCTCTCCAAAACCATTCCCAACGTGTCCACTAAATCCAGCTTTGATCGCAACACCTTGACCGGCCTCTTTTTGATGGGCTTGATTTTGGTCTTGTATTCCCTGTGGTTTCCCCCGGCAGCCACTCCACCCGAGCCCAAAGCCAATCCCCAAAACAAGACAGCCCTGGCACCGGGTCGTTCCACAGATGGTTCTGCAGAATCCCAGGGCGCGGACCAGCCCAACAACCAAGCAACAGCCCAGACCGATACCACCCTGGCCTTTGGGCCTTGGACCGCCGCAACGCAGGGAACCGAAACTTCCCATACGCTTAGCAACGGCGACCTCACCCTCACCTTCTCCTCCAAGGGAGGCGTACTACGCCAGGCTTCCCTCCAAAATTTTAAAACCTATCAGGG
>JAIXRA010000111.1 GCA_027485465.1 Bacteroidota bacterium
CAAATGGCCGAAGGATATCTTCGGAAGTTTGCTCATCCTTCGGTCGAAGTCTACAGCGCTGGCATCGAAGCCCATGGACTCAATCCACGGGCGGTGGCCAGCATGGCCAGGGACGGCGTGGATATTTCGGGCCAAAAATCAACGCTGGTGGATGAATACGCCACGATGGTCTTTGATTTGGTACTAACGGTCTGCGATAACGCCCAAGAAAATTGCCCGATCCTGCCCAGCAAAGCCGGTGCCCCAACGGTTCGCCTGCACCACAGTTTCCCGGACCCTGCCAAGGCCCAGGGAACCCCGGATGAAATCCAGGAGGCCTTTGATTCGGTCCGGGATCAGATCAAAGACTATTGTCGTCGAATGATCGACCCCAACGGCTTGCTTGTTACAACCCCAGTTGATAGGTGAGCAAGAAATAACGCGGAGCCTGGGGGAAAACATAGCTGTCCGTGACGGGTTCTCCGATATCATTGAGGTAACCGTAGGTATAACCGTGTCCGGGGTAGCGGTGGTTGAGGAGGTTGACGATTCGAAATTGCAGGCTTTCGTTTTGGGATTTCAGCAAACGATTCCATAACATAGGTCCGTTCCATTGTATTTGGAGTTGATGGACCGAATAAGGGTCAAGGCTACGCGTTCGATCTCCTGAATTGTCCAGGTATTGTCGTCCGACCCATTGCAGGTTCCATAACACCTCCAAATTTCGAAGGGGTTTCCAGGTCCAGGCGGCCCCCAGCATTTGTTCCGGAGAAAGAGCCAAGGGGGTTCTAATTCTTTCCGCAACAAATTGATTATTAACAAATTCAATAAAACGGTCGACGCGGTTTCTGGAGAGGGTACCCTGTAGGTGCAAACGGTGTTGGGAATTGAGGTCATGTTCGATTTGAAATTCCCATCCCAAGCGTCGAGAGCGTGGGACATTTACACGGGTATAGGCTCCAACGTCGTTGATACGACCTGTTAGTAACAATTGGCTTCGATATTCCATCCAATAAAAATTCGAGAAAGCTCTGGTTTTTCTCCCCAAGTATTGAGATCCGTATTCCAAGTTGGCCATTCGTTCGGGCCTTGGATAAGGGTAAGCAACGAGGATAAGGTTACTATCACTGCGTCCGTAGGCATTGGCAAAATCATCCCTCACCGGTTCTCGATGGCCAAAACCAAGGTAGGCATAGTGAGACCAGCGTTCGTCGGCTTGAAAATGAAGACCTGTTTTGGGATTCAAAAAGTTAAAATATTTTTCAATTGGACGAGGCTGTCCATCTCCGCCCTCTCCGATAAGTTGGTAATGGATCCCCCTCAGTTGGAGGTCTCCGTACCATTGAAGTCTTCCGTCGCGGCTGAGCGGGGTTTGTTTTTTGGCGAAAGCGGATACTTCGCTTTTGACGGCCCGGTTTCTGTAATATTCGTGTTCTGGCAAGCTGAGGGCTCCTACACGGGTCCATTGAACGCGGCCAAAATGCCAGCCCGTATAGCGCTGAACTTGGGCCCCGAGCGTCCAGCCTCGGTACTGAGCCTGAAGGATTTGCCCCACAAAGTGGTTGTCCAGCCAACGCTGGCGGATGAGGTCCGAGTGGGTTGCCAAAAGAGTCAAGCTATCCCCCCCAACCCGGACGGGTGGAAGGCCGTAATCAGCCAAGGCTTGACCGACCGCATATTCCTCGTAATACCCGTAGCCCCGCGTATAAAAGAACGTGTTATGAATGGACCATCCCGATGGACGTCGGTGTTTGATGGAGTATTGCCAATGGTCTTGGCGATAATTGTCGGTTTGGTTGGGATAAAAGGCGGTCTTTCCCGAATCGTTGGTGAACATTCCAGCGTAATTGAAACGAGGGTTGTCCTTCCATTCCGATGCTGCAAGTCCATACCAGGCCTGACCGGTTTTTTCTCGACCCGAAAGAACCGACCAGCGGTGGATGGTGTTACGGTTTTTGTATGCCAAGGATGCAGCCAGGGAATATAGTTGACTTCCGGATCGGTCAACGTAGCCGTCGGAGTGGATTCGGGAGGCGCGGACCTGGGCAGACCAAGCCCCGGAAGGGGAAAGGGTGTTGGCGGTAAAGCTTTGAATTTGAGTGCCAAAGCTTCCTCCGCCCACCCGCAGGCCTATGCCCGGGCTGTCGGTTTCGCTGTGGGTTTCGAGGTGAATGCTGGCTCCAAAGGCAGAGGATCCGTTGGTGCTGCTGCCCAGCCCGCGCTGAATTTGGAGTGAGCTGAGCGAGGAGGTCAAATCCGGCATGTTGACCCAGAACAAACCGTGCGATTCGGCATCGTTGACCGGGACCCCGTTCAGGGTCACATTGATGCGGGTCATGTCCGAACCGCGTATGCGCAAATTGGTGTAACCGATGCCAGCGCCTGCATCGGAGGAGGCCAGGGTGGAGGGTTGAAATTGCAAAACATACGGCATGTCCTGTCCGGTGTTTTGTTTGCGCAATTCGTCGGCATCCATTCGGGTGGAGGTGACCGGGGTTCCTGGTAGAACATGACCGGCCGTGACGACCACCTCTTCCCGCAGCAGGATGGAGGGCTGCATTTGAAAGACCCAATTACCAAGGGTATCCTGACCGAAATCGCTGCGGGCCCCCAAGGGAATTTCCAAGCGCAGGGGCTGGAAGCCAACATATCGAACCAAGAGTTTTTGGGCTCCCAAAGGTCTTTCCAGGACAAATTCACCTTGGTTGTTGGTGGAAGTACCCCTCGCGGTTCCCTCCCAAAGCAGGGTGGCGCCGGCCAGGGATCGACCTTGGGGATCGACAACGCGGCCTTGAAGGGGGGTTGAAGGGGACGTTGAAGGGGACGTTGAAGGGGACGTTGAAGGGGACGTTGGAGCGGTTTGTCCCAGGGATGGAGGGATCATCGAAGGCCCAACGAGGACGATGGCGGCAAGAACAAGGCGTTTTAGGAGGGTGCTCATGGGGATTTTTGGGTTTGAACGGAACAAAAAACCGGGTCCGGAGCTGACCCAAGCCCGTGGAGGCTTTCATCTTCCCTACGCGGGCATGACCCCGACAGGTTCAATGGGTATGATCTCAGCCCCCGGAACATGGATGGGGGCACCCCGTGATGCGGCAAAATTAGAACAAATTCGTAATTTCCTGCTCCTTTCAGGGGGTAACTTTGCCCCCTGCGAAGCTGACTTTAGGAACCTGTAATAAGACCCCCCTTTCATGATTGGAATGTTTAACAAGGTGATCCAAAATTTTTTTGGAAACAAATCCGATAGAGATATCAAAGCCCTGCTGCCCAGGGTCCAAGAAATAAACCGGTTCGGCGAATCGTTGACGGGCTTGAGCAACGACGAATTGCGCGCCAAGACCACGGAGTTCAAGGCTCGGATCGCTCAAGGGCTGGATTCGTTGAATCAACAACTGGAGGCACTCAAGGCCCAGCCTGGTACGGAGGAAGGGGCCGAGGAACAGGCCGCCCGCTTTGAAGCCTACGATCAGACGATCAAGGAGCGGGACAAGGCGCTGGAAGAGATTCTGGACCAAATCCTACCCGAGGCCTTTGCGGTGGTCAAAGAAACGGCGCGTCGTTTCAGCCAAAACGAGGAACTGCGCGTGTCGGCAACGGCTCACGACCGGGATTTGGCCGCTCAGTCCAAGGATTTTATTCGGATTGAAGGCGCCGAAGCGGTTTACAAAAACCGTTGGACGGCCGCCGGGGCCGAGGTGATCTGGAACATGGTTCATTACGATGTGCAATTGTTGGGAGGGATGGTCTTGCACAGTGGCAAAATTGCGGAGATGTCTACAGGGGAAGGCAAAACCTTGGTATCCACCTTGCCAGCCTACCTCAACGCGTTGACCGGACTGGGTGTGCATATTGTTACAGTCAACGATTATTTGGCTCGTCGTGACTCGGAATGGAACGGCCCGATCTTTGAGTTTCATGGACTGCGGGTTGATTGCATTGACCGCCATCGACCCAATTCGGAGGCCCGTCGGGAGGCTTATCGGGCCGATATCACCTACGGAACCAACAATGAATTTGGTTTCGATTATTTGAGGGATAATATGGCCCATGCGGTCGATGACCTGGTGCAGCGCAAGCATCATTACGCGATGGTGGATGAGGTGGATTCTGTTTTGATCGACGATGCCCGTACGCCTTTGATTATATCGGGGCCGGTACCGCGGGGCGATCATCACGAATTCCACCAACTCAAACCCCGGATTGAATCCCTGGTCGAGTCGCAACGTCGTTACTTGAATACCGCTTTGTCCGATGCGCGCCGCCTATTTGGGGAGAACAAGCTCGAAGAAGCCGGTTTGCCTTTGTTCAGAGCTTACCGTGGTTTGCCCAAGAACAAGGCTTTGATTAAGTTTCTGAGTGAACCCGGTGTCAAAGCCCTTTTGCTCAAAACCGAGTCTTATTATTTGCAGGATCAGCAAAAGGAAATGCCCAAGGCGGATACCGAGTTGTTTTTTGTTATTGACGAAAAAAACAATTCCATTGAATTAACCGACAAAGGCATTGAGCACATCACATCGCGTGGTGAAGATCCGAATTTCTTTGTGTTACCTGATGTAGGTGCCATGATTGCGGAAATTGAAAAGTCCAACCTGGAGGCCTCCGACAAAGCCGAGCAAAAAACGGTTTTGATGCAGGATTTTCAAGTTAAATCGGAGCGGATTCATACCATCAATCAATTGCTCAAGGCGTATTGCCTCTTTGAAAGGGATATTGAATACATTGTTGATCAGAACAAGGTCAAAATTGTGGATGAACAAACAGGGCGTGTATTGGACGGGCGTCGCTATTCCGATGGTTTGCATCAGGCGATTGAAGCCAAAGAAAATGTGAAAGTTGAAGCGGCTACGCAAACTTTTGCAACGGTGACCCTGCAGAATTTCTTTCGGATGTACCACAAACTGGCCGGTATGACCGGTACGGCCGAAACAGAGGCCGGCGAATTGTGGGAGATTTATAAGTTGGATGTGGTGGTCGTTCCGACCCATCGTCCGATTGTTCGCAAAGACGAAGAGGATTTGGTTTACAAGACCAAACGAGAGAAGTACGCCGCCATCATCGATCAGGTAGCTGGTTTGGTGGAAGCGGGCCGGCCTGTTTTGGTGGGAACGACTTCGGTTGAAACCTCGGAATTGTTAAGCCGTATGATGACATTGCGCAAACTCAAGCACAATGTTTTGAATGCCAAGCAGCACCAGCGCGAAGCCGAAATTGTAGCGGAGGCGGGTCGCCCTGGCAATGTGACCATTGCCACCAACATGGCCGGTCGTGGTACGGATATCAAACTCGGCCCCGGGGTGCAGGAAGCGGGTGGTTTGGCGATTATCGGCACGGAGCGTCACGAATCGCGCCGGGTGGACCGGCAGCTGCGGGGTCGTGCAGGTCGTCAGGGGGATCCGGGTTCGTCCATTTTCTTTGTTTCGCTGGAGGATGATTTGATGCGGCTCTTTGGTTCCGAGAGGATTTCGAACATCATGGATCGCTTTGGGTACAAAGAAGGCGAAGTGATTCAGCATTCGATGATCACCAAATCCATCGAGCGGGCCCAAAAGAAAGTCGAAGAAAACAATTTTGGGGTGCGCAAACGTCTGTTGGAATACGACGATGTCATGAATGCCCAGCGGGAAATCATTTACAGCCGGCGACGCAATGCCCTCTACGGGGAGCGGGTTCACCGGGATGTGATGAATGCGCTGGCTGATTTGGTCGAAGAAACGGTTGAGCGCGCCAAGAACGGGGGGGATTTTGAGAGCCTGAGCCTGGAATGCCTCCGTTTGTTTGGGGTTCAGCCGGAGGGTAGCAGCCAAGATTTTGAGAATACCAAGACCCTTGCCTTGGCAGAGCAGTTACTGGGACAAGTGGAGCAGGAATTACACCGTCGCCAAAGCGCCATGATCCAAACGGTTTTGCATCATCTGCGCGATTGGTTGGCACAGCCGGATCGTCTTCAGGAAACGGTGGGTATCCCTGTGACTTTTGCAGGCAGGTCGGTGCAATTGGGGGTTCAATTGCAGAAACT
Source organism: Bacteroidota bacterium (assembly GCA_027485465.1). Lineage (GTDB taxonomy): Bacteria > Bacteroidota > Bacteroidia > UBA7662 > UBA7662 > SYHX01. The sequence goes on from JAIXRA010000111.1 coordinate 5,999, forward strand.
CCGCGATACAGGTGGTCAGGCCGTGGTGACGGAGCTCGAAAAGGCCTTGACCTTGTTTTTGACCGACGAAGCGTGGAAGAACCACTTGCGGGATATGGACGATCTCAAACAGTCGGTCCAAAACGCGGTTTACGAACAAAAGGACCCGCTGGTCATCTACAAAATGGAGTCTTTTGGGATGTTCAAAAAGATGTTATCGGAGATTTACCAGGATTTGTTGTCGATGTTGTTCCAGGCCCGCATTCAGGGCAACGAAGAGGCGGTCGTGGCGGGGGCGGCGCCGGCGCGGCGGTCCCAGGTAACGGGAGGAGCAGGCTCTCCAGCCCTTACGGCCAGCAAAGCCGAATACGGCCCTGGAACCGCCGCACCGGCAGGGCCTTCGGCCCCCGCGGCCTCGGCGGCGCAGGCCGCCTCGGCCGCCCCGCCCCCGCCCCTCCGCGTTGGCCCCAAAATTGGCCGCAACGACCCCTGTCCCTGCGGTAGCGGTCGCAAGTTCAAGTCTTGTCACGGCAAAGACGCCCCTGAATAGGAGGACATACCATTATTGTAGCCTAATTTTGAATCATGAAAGGATTGTTATCGACCCTCGCCTTGGTAGGGACCCTTGCCGGGCTCTTGGCATCGAATCACGCATCAGGGTCGGTTAGGCCCTCCCATTTGGGGCCGGTTGCACCCACCACCTCAGAATTAGATTCCGTGATGCCGACCGGTACGGCAGAAGATACCTCGGTCAATCGCGCGGCCCCCGAAAAGAAAATCCCCGGTTTTCGAGTCCAATTGTACCAGGGTTCATCCCGGACCCGGGCCAAAGAAATCCGGGATTTGATGGTCCAGTCCTATCCCAAATTGGGCGTTTACATGGGTTATCGACAGCCGGATTTCCGGGTGCGGGTTGGTGATTTCCGGGACAAAGGCGAGGCCACGGCCTACCTCAATATGATGAAATCTGATTTTCCCTCGGCCTTTGTGGTGCCGGATAAGGTTTTGCTCTACCCCAAAACAGAACAGACAGGGGAACCCACCCTGGAGCAGGATGGCTACGAAGACTGAAGCCCTCAGGCGGGATGCCGAAGCCTTGGAGCAAACCCTGGTTTCGGATCGACGTCATCTTCACCAAAACCCTGAACTATCCTTTGAGGAAGTTCAAACTTCTGCTTTTGTGCAGGAGAGACTCCGTGATTTGAATATTCCTTTTACCGCCGGTATTGGCGGGTATGGGGTGGTTGCGAACCTGCAAGGCCACCGACCTGGACCGGTGGTCGCATTGCGGGCCGATATGGACGCCTTGCCCATTCAGGAAGCGAACGATGTTCCCTATGCCTCCAAAGTGCCCGGTGTTATGCATGCCTGTGGTCACGATGTCCATACCGCATCCTTGTTGGGGGTCGCTGCTTTGTTACGATCGCGTACCCAAGAATTTTCGGGAACGGTTCGCTTTTTATTCCAGCCTGCCGAAGAAAAGTTACCTGGCGGTGCTTCCCTAATGATTCGCGACGGTGCTTTGGCGAATCCAACACCACAAGCCATTTATGGCCAGCATGTTATGCCATTGCTACCGGCAGGTACGGTCGGTTTTCGCAGCGGTCGTTATATGGCGTCAGCCGATGAAATTCGGCTCACGATTCGGGGCAAGGGGGGGCATGCCGCGATGCCGCATCTCAACACCGATTCCGTCTTGATTGCATCACATATTGTCGTGGCTCTGCAACAAGTGGTTAGCCGCCGAGCCAACCCCACCCTTCCCTCGGTTTTGTCCTTTGGACACATTATCGGAGAAGGCGCCTACAATGTGTTACCGAATGATGTCCGTCTTCGAGGGACTTTTCGGACCATGGATGAAACATGGCGCGCTCAGGCGCATGCTTTGATACGCGAAATCGCCTCCGGCACCGCCTCGGCCATGGGAGCAATCTGCGATGTAGAAATCGATCGTGGTTATCCCATGCTCTTTAATCATCCCGAACCGACTGCCCTGGCCCGCTCAACGGCCGAAGCCTATTTGGGCCCGCAACAAGTGGTGGATTTGGATTTGTGGATGGCCGCCGAAGACTTTGCCTTCTATGCCCAGGAAATTCCGGCTTCTTTTTATCGTCTGGGTACCCGAAACGAGGCCAAAGGATGGGTGTCCTCGGTGCACACCTCTACCTTTGATGTGGATGAAAGCGCTTTGCCGTTGGGGGCTGGCCTGATGGCCGCTATTGCGCTGGAGCAATTGGCCGCGCCTCCTTCCGAAGGATAGCATCGCGGTAGGCTTCCGGGACTGGCACCGATTGGTTGCTTTCAAAATCAAAGGCTACCAGGACCGAACGGGCTTTGGTAATGCTTTGGAGAGGCCCCTGTTCCATGAGCTCCTCCGGGACCATTCCGGGGGTATTCCTCTCACAGGGTCTCAAATCGGCGGACCAGTCCGACGCCTTGCGGACGATGAGGTATTCCATCGTAAAACTTTTGGAGCCCAAGTGAACCGTGCGGGTCAGCACCCAGGCCCGGTCCCTAATCAGCAAGGGTCTCAAATAATCCACCTCGGTTCTTGCCAAAATCATACCGACTTTGTTCCAATCCCAGCACCCCAAGGCCCGGAAATAATCAATGCGGGCCTGCTCAAAATAACTGAGGTAGACCGCGTTGTTGACATGCTGCAAGGCATCGATATCCGCCCATCGCAGGTGGACCGGACTAAAAAACTCGTAGGGCAGAGCGGCTGGCTCGGGCCGGTTTTCAAAATCAGAGGACGAAGTGGACATACGCAAAGAAAATTCGGCCTAAATTTACCCCCATGGAGCAGGGTAAGCGGCAGCTAAAAGTATCGGGACTGGTACAGGAGGAATTAGCACAGGTTTTGCGCCTCAAATTTCAGGAACTGACCCGCCCGGCCTTGGTCAGCATCACCCGTGTCCGGGTCACCGCCGATTTGTCCCTGTGCCGGGTTTACCTTTCGGTTTACGGGGTCGGCGATGCCCAGGCTCAGGAAGCCATGATCGATAAGATAAGGCAGGCCAAACCAGGCCTGCGCAAGGAATTGGGACTGCGGGTCCGTAATCAATTGCGGGTGGTCCCCGATTTGGAATTCTACTTGGACGATTCCCTGGATTATGCAGAGCGGATCGAGCGTTTGTTGCAACAATAAACCAAAGACAACGGGGTTTGCCCTTAGGCCATGCGACAATCTGAATTCAGGCAAGCCTTACGACAATTTCTGCACGAAAGGCCGGGGTTCCGGACCCTCTTTTATACGCTCACCGAAGCCCTGGTTGTCAGTTTTTGGCATATTCGCAAAGAACTCTGGGGCCTGGCCTTGAACCAGTCCCAACGCAACCTCCATGTACTGGATGCCGGGGCCGGGATGGGACAGTACGAGCATTTTATGAGCAGCCGCTTTCCGGGCTGGAATATCTGTGCCCTGGACCGCGAAGCTTCCGAAGTGGCCGAATGCAATCGGTATTTTTTGGAAAGAGGCAAGCACCGAGTCTTCTTCAAAACCGCCAACTTGGAGACCTATCGGGAACCCGATTGCTTTGATTTGGTATTGGCTGTCAATGTCTTGGAGTACCTGCCGAACGATCGTTTGGTGTTGACCAATTTTTTTGATTCCCTGCGACCGGAGGGCACGCTTTTGTTAGCGGTTCAATCCGACAAGGCCCTAACGGTGGAGCCTAATTTTACCAATAAATTGTTAGGAAATCAAGGCCTGGCCCATCGCTACAATGCCTTGAGCCTCAAAAAAACCCTCAAAGAAATAGGATACACCCGAATCAGGGCTCACTACGCCTACGGTTACAGCGGACGTCTCTCCACCAGGCTGGGCATTCGTTTGCCCAAATATTTGTTAAAAAAATCCGGACTCTGGATGGTCGTGCTGCCCCTTTATTTTGTGTTAACGTATCCTCTGATTCTCTTGTTGAATTTGCTGGATGTGGTCTTTGCCCATTGGCAGGGCTCGGAATTGGTGGTCCGTGCCAGCAGGCCATGAATCGCCGATTTCCTTTTTGGACCTGGCTGATAGCCGGTCGATACCTGCGGTGGAACCGACCAATCGGGGGTGGATGGCATTTTAGCCAATGGATTTCGGTGGTTTCTTTGGTAGGGTTGGGTTTAGGGACCGCAGCGTTGATTCTCGTTTTGTCGGTTTACAATGGATTGGAGGAATTGACCCTGGGCATGTACAACCGCTTCAACCCCACGTTCAAGGCCAGTCCGGAGCGGGGGATGCAATTGGATGCGCAGGCCTGGATTCCGTTGATTCAAAAGGTGGAAGGGGTTCGCGCCGTTTCGGCCACCATGCAGACCAACGCCTTGCTTCGGGTCGGAACCAAAGAAGCCTTGGTCTGGATCAAAGGGGTGGACCGGGCCTATTTTGATGTCATTCCGACCCAAGACGCCTTGGTTTGGCCCGAACAGACCACCGCCGGATGGGCCTCCGGCTTGGTAGGTCGTCCATGGGCTTTGCTGGGCGTGGGTCTGGCCGAACGATTGGCCCTGGAAATAGGTCCACAGGCGCCTCCCTTGTTGATTTATGTTCCGAGGCAAGGAGCCAAGATTCAGGCCTTATCCGCTGAACAAGCTTTTGTGGAAGTTCCTTTGTTGGTGGAGGGCCTCTTTGATTTTCAGCCGGAAGTCAACCAAGAAATGGTCTTGACCGACCTCGATAGCCTGCGTTCCCAGATGGGCGTTGAGGATCGTCTTGCCACTGCTCTTGAAATTGTTATCAATCCAAACGCGGATCCTGATCGCGTTCAACAAGACCTAAATCGCTTGCTGGCTTCGGCTCCGATGCCGAATCGTTTGCGTTTGCAGAATCGTTTGCAGCAGGAATCGGCCCTGCTCAAAATCTTTGCGGCGGAGAAGTGGTGGACCTTTGCTTTTTTGTTATTTATCGTTGGTTTGGCTTCCCTGAATTTGGTGGGATCCCTCAGCATGTTGATGCTTCAAAAGCGCAAAGACATCGAAATCCTCGGAGTTCTAGGGGCCAGGCCTTCGTCGGTGGTTCAGGTTTTTTGGTTGGCAGGGATGGGTATTGTTACGGCAGGGGCTTTGGTGGGCCTCATGGCAGGGGCTTTTCTCTGCCTCCTTCAGGAGCGTTTTGCGCTGGTCACTTTTCCGGGCCAAAGCGGTGTGACTCCTATGCCTTATCCGGTTGACCTGCGCTGGACCGATGCCTTGATGGTTTTCTTGGGCGTCCTCGTTGTAGGCGCTATTTTTGCATGGCTTCCGGCGCGGCGTGCCGCATGGACCCGTCAAGGATAGCCCAATCGCACCTAGCCCCACTGCCATGGACCTTAAGCCCTCCGACCCCAACACGCCCCCACCCTCCAAAGCTCGCAGGTGGCTTCAGAGATTAGGCTGGGCCGGCTTTATGTTTTTTTTGATCAAAGGCTTGGTTTGGTTGGCCGTTTTTTATGGCTTAGGCCGCATGGTGGGCCTGGATTAAGGTGGCGCTCAGACCGATTTTTGGCGGTAATGGTTGACGCCGTCCTGCATTGTTTTTTTCCAAGGCGTGTATTCAAAACCAGGCAAAGCTTTGAGGATCGCTGATCCATCGTAGCGCTTGCGTGTATAGGCAGCCCGGACGGTTTCAGCGCTGAGGTAATTCCGACCTCCGGTCCATTGCTTGATGATTTGTTGAATCAAGGCCCCCAGCCTGGCCAAGGCATAAGGCGGCGAAAGAGCCGGTGCTTTTCGTCCCATGATTTGTGCGATTTCTCCAAAAAGTTCTTGGAAGGTGAGGTTGGACCCGTTTAACAAAAAGCGTTGCCCCAAAACATTCTGTTCATTCAAATCAATGCAGGCCCTGGCCACATCACGAACATCGACCACGCCGAGCGAGCCGGGTGGATAGAACAAAAGGCCGCGATCGACCTGGCGAAACATTTGGTTGCTGCCGGCATCAAAGGCGCCGGGCCCCAAGATGACCGAGGGATTCACCACGATCACCTCCAGTCCCTCTTCTTGGCCTCTCCAAACTTCCAACTCGGCCTCGAATTTGGAACGTCCATAAACGGAGGAAGCACCTTTGTCGTCCCACGGAGTGTTTTCATGGATGGCTTCCCCGTTGCGGGAAGGGCCCAAAGCCGCAATGGAGCTCACATGGACCAGCCGACGCACCCCGGCCAAAAGACAGGCGTCCACCAATTGCCCGGTCATGCGGGTGTTTTGTTCAAAGAGCAGCTCCGCATCCCTTGGATCGTACGAAACCAGGGCAGCGCAGTGGAAAACCACGTCGGCTCCCTGCACCAAATCGTTGAGGCTGTTCCAGTCGTTCAGGTCGCAGGATTGCCAATCCAACCCGAACGAAGAATCGGCTTGGCCATGGGCCTGCCCTTCGGTAGGCCTTGGACTCAGGCTTTTTGGAAGCACGCCTTGACTGCCAATCCGAACAGGGTTGCGATAGCAAGCCCTTAACAAAGGCCTGGATGCGGGGGCTTTGTGATTCAGGCTTTCGTTCAAAGCGGTGAGAAGGGTTTCGCCGACCAGGCCGGTGGCACCGGTGACGACCCAAACGGGTCTGCTGGTGATGGCAGGGGAAGAGGAATCCAATTGCATGGCCCGAAATTAGCCCAACCTGGACCCGGACCGGTGGTTGTAAGGACATCCCGTTCCCGAACCGAGCACATTGGGCAAGCCCAGATGATGCAAAAGCCCCAAAAGCCCAAAGACCAGGGCCTCCTTAAAATCCCGCAATTCAGGTTCGGCCACCACCAAGTCCAACGAGGTTCGTTCCGCCAGGCATCGGAGTAGCATGGGATGGGCGGCTCCCCCACCGCTCATTAGAACCCGATCACGATCGTTGTTATGAGGACCATGGCTGCAGGCTTCCAAGACTTTGGCGGTGACGCCGGCCCAGTGAACACACCAGGTATAACACAAATCTTCCGGGCGGTAGCTGCTGTGATGGGTTGGCGGTTCAAATTGCTGTTCAAAGGTGGCGGTATCCAGGCTACGGGCACCCGTTTGTTGGTACCAAGGCGCAGAATTCCAAGCGTTTAGAAGTTCAGGTATCAATTGGCCTTTTTGGGAAAGCACCCCGTCAAGGTCCATGGACAGACCGGCTCTTTGAGCAAAACGATTGAGAGCGGTATTGCAAAAAGCAAGATCGAAGGCCTTGCGAATTCCATTTTCTTCCCAAGACAAGTTGGCTATTCCCCCCAGGTTGAGGCAGGCGAGGTAGTCCCCAAAGAGAAGGGCATCGCCCATGGGTACGAGCGGGGCACCCTGGCCTCCCAAAGCGACATCGGCGCTTCGAAAATCATGGACTACCGGCAGACCTGTTAAGGCATGCAACCAAGACGGGCTCCCGATTTGATAGGTATAACCCCGATCCGGGCGATGATCAACGGTGTGCCCGTGGCTGGCCAGGAGCAAAGGCGCATCGTGGGGCCCAAACCCAGAGCGATCCTGAAGAAGGCGGTTGATCTCAAGGGCCCACCAACGCCCCAATTCCACATCCAGGTCCAAGAGTTCCTGGCGGTTGGCCAAGGGAGCCCGACGAAGTCGTTCTTGGAGGTCTTGCTCGTACGGAATCGTGCGAGCGGAAAGTATCTGGTAGGACCAAGGACGCGTTGGGCCGTAGCCAAAACGCGCGAGGCAAAGGTCCACCCCGTCCAAGGAGGAACCCGACATGAGCCCTAGGACCACGGCTTCCCCAGCTTGAAGGCCTCCGAACATGGCTTCTGGTCCAAGTTGGGCCGCCCAGCGCATCACGAAAAAATTTCTCGGGCTTCTTCGCGGACCATGCCGCGTAGTTCATCCAATCCGGCCCCTGTTTTGACCGAAATAAAGACCGATAAAGGATGCCGTGCACGGTGGCTACGTTCAAAGGAGTTCATTTCTTCGGGCTCCAGGTGCAAGGCGTCGGTTTTGTTATAAACCCGAATAATGGGAGTTCCGGTAATCCCGAGGTCCACCAGGGTTTGATCCACCACTTGGATTTGGGATTCAAATCCCGGATGCGAAGCATCAATGACATGCAGAAGTAAGTCCGCTTCGCGCGCTTCGTCCAGGGTGCTTTTGAAGGACTCCACCAGGTGATGCGGGAGTTTACGAATGAACCCTACGGTATCGGATAACAACAAAGGTTGACTGTCCAAGACCCATTTTCGAACCGTCGTGTCCAAGGTTGCAAACAATTTGTTTTCGGCAAAAACTTCGCTTTTGGTCAGGCGATTCAGCAGGCTGGATTTTCCAACATTGGTGTATCCGACCAGGGCCACCCTGAATTGGTTTTGTCGGTTTTTGCGTTGGGTTTGGTTTTGACGATCAATCTCTTGGAGTTTGGTTTTCAAGAGGGTGATTCGGTTTCGAATAATCCGACGGTCGGTCTCGATTTCTTTTTCACCGGGACCTTTCATGCCAATTCCCCCTTTTTGTTTGGAAAGGTGGGTCCACATCCGCGTTAATCGAGGCAAAAGATATTCGTGTTGAGCCAGTTCAACTTGAAGACGGCTTTGGGCACTGCGGGCCCTGGCCGCAAAAATGTCCAGAATCAAGGTGCTGCGATCCAGGACCTTAATGGAGGCCTCCAGGGGATCCGGGTTAAAAGCTTTTTCGATGTTACGAAGTTGCGCCGCACTGAGTTCATCGTCAAAAACCACCAAATCCAGGCCCTCCTGGTTGGCATAATCCACCATCTCCCGGAGTTTGCCGCTTCCCACATAGGTCCGGGGATCGGGATGGGCCAAGCGCTGCGTAAATCGAGTGCAGACCGTTGCTCCGGCCGTTTCGCTCAAAAACTCCAATTCATCCAGGTACTCGGTGGTTTGGTTTTCGGGTTGTTGTGGGGTAATCACCCCCACCAGGATGGCCCGTTCCTTGGTTCCGGTAACGGGACTAAGCATGGTTTGGTTCGGTTGGTTCGTTGTTATGGTTTCGCAGGGTCTGGGTCCAGTCGCTGATAAAATCCATGGGCAAAATACGCAAGCCTTTGGTTTTGCGTCCTCCAGGGACTACACCGGCCTCGATGCCCTGGTGAGAGGAAATCACCACTTTGTCAAAGCCCAATTTGCGGGCCTCGGCCAGGCGAGCGTCCATGCCCGAAACGGGTCTCAATTCTCCTCCCAATCCAATTTCGGCGATAAAGGCACAACGATTGGACAGGGGTAGGTCCAGGAGCGAGGAAACGAGGGCCGCGCAGACCGCAAAATCCAAGGCCGGATCGGAGGTTTCCAATCCGCCGGCGAGATTCAAAAAAATATCGTGTTGGGACAAGGGAAGGCGGCACCTTTTCTGGAG
>JAIXRA010000161.1 GCA_027485465.1 Bacteroidota bacterium
GGCATCGTGGTATGGGTCTCTTCCTGGCCGCGTTCGCTGCAACGCTTGCTTTGGGGGAGGTCAAAGCGACCCTCCAGGTCCTACGATGAATTGGTGCAACGTTACCAAAAAAGGCTTGGTGGAATCAAAGCCAAATCCCCGGCATTCTTTGCCCCAAAATCCCAAAAAGCCTCTCAAAGAAAGCAGATCACGGCCCGCCTACGAACCCTCACCGAGCGTTACGCCCACCAATTGCGTTCCTGTCCACCGGAATTCCTGGAAAGCCAAGTGCTCCCCCACCCTGCCCTCGGCAAAGTAACGGTCCTGGAAATGGCTTTGTTCAGCGCCTACCACGGCCGCCTTCATCTGGGTCTCATTCAAAGAGACCTCGAGGCCGGCAGGCAGGCCTAAATAGGCAGGCCTGCTTTGCGATAAACAAAGTGCAGGAGCCAGGCCGGGCCCACCAGCAGGAATTGCAGGTCCTTGAGGAAGGAAGGCTTTTTGCCCTCAATTTGATGGCCTATGAACTGGCCGACCCAGGCGGCCGCAAAGAGTCCCAAATGTACCTGCCAGGCAAGGGACCCTGCCACCGCCTCCAAGGCCATGATACCCCATGCCATCGCGAGGCTGATCAAAACCATGCCCACAAAGAGGCTTAGCGAGAGTCGGACATAGTACAAGGAAGCAACACCTAGGAAAAGCATGCCCAAGGTGATCGATCCGTAAACCCTCACAGTCCACAGCAAACCAATCAAACTAAACATAATGGCCGGGACACAGACCCAATGGATCCATTTGTTGGTGGCGTTTTGGTGGCTTTCACCGTATTCCTCGAGAAGGCGGTCAATGGTGCGCATAGGATTTGTTTGAGATTTACCTACGAATTTAAACCTTTTGAACGACCCAAGACCATCCACTGAAATCCGATCAACAGCTTTCCTGACTTTGAATGCGACCCTTACCCCAAAACAAAAAGCCCCGGTATGAGGCGGGGCTTTTTGAAGGCTAAAAGGCGGGGCCTGGAGTGCCCCTAACCTAAAACCTTGTTCTAGGAAAGGTTTGGTCCGATTAACGAACCAGAAGGGGCAGGTTCATCCTTTGATTGGAACCATCCAACCAATGAACCAAAATCGAATAGCGACCGGTGCTTAGACCTTCCAGGTTCAACTCACCGGCACCGGCACCAGCCGAAACCTGACGGAGCGAGCTCACGGAGCGACCCAACATATCACGAACTTCCACCTGCAGCGTAGCGGCACGATCCAAGTTCAAGACCAGGCGGATGTTCTCGCCCTGGTTCACCGGCTGAGGTGCAACGAAAGCTACGGCCTTGGGAGCGGCCAGCGCTGGAATACGCAGACCCACTTGGGGATGGTTCACAGCCCAGGCATCGGTGGCTTCGGCCACAGAACCCAGGGTCCACTCGTGACCAGCGACATCGTTGTTACGGGTGATTTCTGTTTCCAAAACGAAGGCAACTTGACCGGCTTGAACCGCCACCTCCTCTGCAGAGAACCAGCCCAAGCGCAGGCGGCCATTGGCCGTATGCCAGCTGAGGTCACCACCCACCAAAGAACGAACACCGGTCACACGAACACCTGCAGGCACATTCAATTCCAAGCTCATAGAACCCAATCCCAAATCCCGATCCAAAGCCAAAGGCAAGGCGCCGTGATGAGCTGTGGCCTGATCAGCCACGAGAACCAACCCGGCATCACCACGGGCCACAGGGCTGTAGGAAGCATTCACATCACCATAACAAATCGCTGAAATATTCTGAGTCAAGGCTCCGCTCGTTACGGTCACCGCAGGTTGTTCAAAATACCAGCTGCCAACGCTAAAAGTGGTGATGGTACCCGAAAAACGACGGTTAATCAACAAGGCGTCACCGGAATTCACCGCGGCATTGCCGTTCACATCGCAGGCAACCAAACGCAAGCCCGTCTGGAGTAAGGCACCCGTTGCATGACGCACCGCCAACAAGGCATCGCTGGCCGTCACACCGCCCCAGGGCTTGGTTGTTGATGTTTGCAGTGTATAGGCGCCTGGAACAACATTGTTCATGCTAAAGCTACCGTTGGAGCCGGAAGTGGCCGTGGCAACGGTGGCACCCAACGCGTTCTTGAGAAGAATGGTGCTGTTGTTCAATGCGGTCTGAGCATTGTTGCCATAACGAACCAAACCGGTCACGCTACCTAACGAAGGACAGGCGGTACAACTCTCCCAGCAAACGGCAGGAAGAACGGTATTAGCGCTTGGTTGCAACCAACGATTGGTGAATTGACCGGTTGTCTGGGTGCAAGCGCCACCAGGGGTCAAGTTTTCTTGACCGTTCCAGCCATCCAAGGTGTACTTCCACTCGATGGGAGCAGCGGTAGAAACATTGACCATCAGTTCAAAGATGCCGTCGTTGTCCGGATCAGTCATCACTGCACATCCACCGCACCAGTTGTTAAAGGAACCATTTAGATTCACGGTGGTGTAAGCGGGGCCGCTGTATTGGCTCATGTTGACACGGAATGTAATGTTAGCTGAAGTGGGCGCACCGGTGCAGGCTGTGCAGGAATTCCAGCAAACAGAAGGCAGGGTGGTCGCGGTGGTGAAGGTCAAAACGCGGTTGGTAAATCCAAAATTGGTCTGGGTACAGGCTGAACCAGCAACCAGGTTTTCTTGACCATTCCATCCATCCACCGTGAATTTGTATTCAATGGTTCCGGGTAACAAAGGCAAAGTCACTTCCCAAATCGAATCGTTGTTGGCATCGGTCATGGCATTGCAACCACCGCACCAGCCGTTGAACGAACCGTTGACATTTACTGTCGTAAAGGCCGAACCGGAATAACCACGCATGTCCACCTTGAAGGTTACATTGACCGGAGTAGGGGCTGGGGTGCTGCAGGTATTGCAAGAATTCCAGCAAACAGCGGTCAATACACCACCGGCCGAGGTCACCGTATAAACGCGGTTGGTGAAACCACCGGTGGTTTGGGTACATGCAGTACCGGGGGTTAAATTCTCTTGCCCGTTCCAGCCATCCAC
>JAIXRA010000072.1 GCA_027485465.1 Bacteroidota bacterium
ACCTTGCACACCCACGAAAAAGAAGAATTCTTTACTTTAGGGAAGGACTATAATGGGGGAAGCGGTACCGATCGCTCTGCTCAATGGCGTCCATGATTTGAGCAATAATCTGATCCTTGCTTGCTGTATAATCCAATTCAAGGGGATCCTTGAAAGTGACCGTTAGGTCTACGTTTCTTTTTTTGAGTAAAAGACCTTTTTTGTTGAAAGCACGGCGAAATCCGTTAATCACCACCGGAATCACAACGGGTTGTTGGTCCTTGATAATCTGAGCAACTCCTCGACGGCCTTCGGCATAGGGCTTGGTGGTTCCTTGAGGAAAGGTGAGAACCCACCCAAAATCAAGGGCTTTGTAAATCTTTTCCACCTCGGAAACATCTACCTGGCGCTGAACTTCCTCACCGCCTTCCCTCCAGGACCGTTTGACTGTAACGGCCCCAGCAAGGCTAAAAAGCCAGGGCAAAATCCCGCTTTTTTTCATGGTCTCGGTGGCAGCGACATAGTACAGGCGGGCCGGGGTCCACAACAAATAGAAGGGAGCCCACAAACGCCGACCGTAACCCCATTTGGCGGCACAAATCGAATGAAAAATGGCCATCACATCCCGGTAATAGGTCTGATGATTGGAAACAAAAAGAACATTCTGCGCTGGTAGCTTGCGAATCTTGTCGCTACCCTCAATGCGAAGGCGGTTGATAACGCACAAACCAATGTAGAAAAAAGAGCCGAAGACCCCAAACATCACCCGCTTGATAAGCAGGGGGTTACCAAACGGGTCAAAAAGCTTCATAAACGACCATTTTTACCTTGTTCACACGTCCAAAATAGCATACAAAGCCGGTTCAAGGACCAAAATTCACGTTCTATTTACATACACTGGCGAATTTCGTTTCAAACAAGGTTTAGACACGATGGAAAAGCGCACAATCGACTTGCTGGTTTTGTCGGATTTGCACCTGGGAACCTACGGTTGCCACGGGAGGGAGCTCCTTCGCTACCTAGACCAAGTCCAGCCGGGCACCCTGGTATTGAACGGGGATATCGTGGACATTTGGCAATTCAAAAAACGCTATTGGCCCGCCTCCCACATGCAGGTGATTCGAAAATTGTTAAAATTTGCAGAGCAAGGAGTTCCGGTCTATTACCTCACCGGAAATCACGATGAAATGCTTCGCAAATTCAGCGACTACCGAATGGGTAACCTCTATCTGCGCGACAAGTTGGTTCTGGAAATCGACGGTCGAAAGGCCTGGTTTTTCCATGGAGATGTTTTTGATGTTAGCATGCAGTATTCCAAGTGGCTGGCCCGTTTGGGCGGACACGGTTACGACCTCTTAATTGTCCTCAATCGCTTTGTAAACCATGTGCTTGAAAAACTCGGTCGGGACAAAATAAGCTTGTCCAAACGAATCAAAGACGGGGTCAAAACCGCGGTCAGCTTCATCTCGGATTTTGAACAAATTGCGGCCGATCTGGCGATTGAACGAGGCTATGATTATGTCATCTGCGGGCATATTCATCAACCCGTTATCAAAACCATGACCTCCTCATCGCCCCCGGCTCCCGGTCAAGAAGCTCGAACCGTCACCTACCTGAATTCCGGTGATTGGATCGAAAACCTGACCGCCTTGGAATACCACTTGGGGCAATGGACTTTGCACCGTTACGCGGCCCGTCCTGACGAAATCCGAGAGAACGCTCCATTCGCATCCGAAGAACCCCCGATGACAACCATTCCCAACGCCGTGCCCCACCCCTTCCTCGAAGAAATTTTTTCCCTAGCCACGGTTTCAGCCTCTACTCGCCTGGGCACTCCTTGAACAAAATCAAAATACTCTACGCCATACAGGGCACCGGTAACGGACACTTGAGCCGAGCAGGGGCCCTAATTCCAGCCTTGCAAAAGAGAGGCGAACTCGACTTGCTTGTTTCTGGCAGAGATGTCCAAGTATCGGTAACGTATCCGATTCTCTATCGTTTTAACGGCGCTGGTTTTGTTTTTGGCCAAAATGGGGGGATTGATTGGTACCAAACCCTTCGCATTCAGCGTCCCCTCGCTCTGTTGCAGGATAGCCGGGCCCTGCCATTGCGCCAATACGACTTGGTGATCAACGATTTTGAGCCGGTTTCGGCTCTGGCAGCACGTAGGCAGGGTTTTGATCGCATGGTTTCCTTGAGTCACCAGGCTTCTTTTTTGTCCAAAAACGCCCCCAGGCCCGTCCGAAACCGGTTTAGCCTGGATGAACCCGTGGCTGAATGGATGTTCCAACACTACGCCCCCTGTCCTTCGGCGATTGGATTGCACTTTGAGGCCTACGACGACTTTATCCATACCCCGGTCATCCGCCCTGGGATTCGAATGCTCCGTCCCAGTCACGATTCCGGGGAGGTCTTGGTCTATCTACCCGCCTACCAGGACGACCTACTCGTCGCCTTTCTTCAAAAAGTGGACCCTGCGCGTTCTTGGGTCGTTTTTAGCAAAAGACAAAAAGCCACGGCTCGTTTTGGCCGGGTGACGGTCCATCCGGCCGGCGATGCCCTCTTTTGCAAACATCTGGAACATGCCGAAGGCGTGCTCTGCGGCGCAGGGTTTGAGACCCCGGCCGAGGCCCTCTTTTTGGGGAAAAAACTTTGGGTTATTCCCATGAAACAGCAATACGAACAAGCTTGCAACGCCGAAGCTCTGCGCCGAATGGGCATACCCACCTCCACCGGATTGTCCTCCTCGATGATGGATGATTTACGAACCTGGCTTCTACGTAAAAGCCCCGCCGCGAGAGCCTGGCCGGACCATACCGAAGCGCTTTTGAGCCTATGTCTTGACAAGGTGGGTCAAAACAGGGTTTTGTAGGGGTTTTGGGGAGCCCCCCTCTTCATTTGTAGGGGTTTTTGTAGGGGGTGTCTGAGAAGGACCGCGGGAGGAACCACCTCATTTTTGTTTTGTTACCCAGCCAAAATTTTGGGTAACGTCGGACCCCATGAAATACATCCTTTACTTGGAAGCATCTCGCTTAGCCGAACTTGAGACCCATAACACCATCGAATCCAACGGCTCGCCAAAGACGATGCCTACCTGGCTGCAGTGGTTATGGCAACATCGACACGGTGGGGCGCGGGACTGCGCTCAACTTTTGAACCCAGACGCTCCTCTTCAAAATTCTGTCTTGCCTGTTGTCGTGCTTTTGGAAACCAACAGCCTGCACGATCGTCTTCAGGATGCTATGAACCAAGGCCATACCCTGGTCATGGAATGGCAGGGAAAAGGCATGGCCAAGACACTGCGCCTTCGTACCAAAACCTTGGATAAAACTTGGCAAGATGGCTCAGATCAAGCCGATTTGCTCAAATCCATTCGAATGGCCCTGCGCCATTGCTCCCAGGCCACCAAATCCATCAAGCGCCAACAGCGAGTGCTGGCATCAAGACTCAGTGAAGAACAAATCGTTCAGAAATTTTGTCGTAGCATTGATGAACACCATGCGGATACACGCTGCAGCATACCTCATTTGGCCCTGTTATGCGGTGTCAGCAATGTACGCTTGCAACAAATTTGTCAACAGCATTTGGGACAAGGCCCCAAAGCGTACCTCGTCCAAAAACGTATCCAAAAAGCCTCGGAACTTATCCGCAATTGGCCCGAAAACCGTCGCTGCATCTTATCCAAAATCGCCGAAAAGGCTGGATTTTCATCGCCCTCGTACTTTTCGTCTCTTTTTTTGACCCATATGGGTCAAACACCGACCGAATTCCGGCATCAGCACCTCCAAAACAAAGATTAAGAGCGGGCCCTTGAGCCAAGCTTACCGAACCTGATCGCCAGGGGCCGTCCCAGGGCCCTGAGGACCGACCAAAATCAGTTTGCCATCGCTGTTTTGGGCTAACAAAAGCATGCCCCTGGACTCGACGCCGCGGATTTTGCGGGGTGCAAGGTTGGTCAGCATGAGAACCTGACAGCCCTTGAGCTCATCGGGGGCAAAGTGTTGAGCAATGCCGGAAACCACGGTCCTCTGTTCACTGCCCAAATCAACGCGTATCTCCAATAACTTGTCGGCACCGGCCACGGGCTTGGCATCGAGAATCTCAACCAAGCGCAAATCCATGGTCGCAAAATCTTCAAAAGCAACCATCGACGGTTCCTGGGTAGGTTGGACCTTCCCCGTTTCGGCTGTGGAAGGGGAGGATGAACCAGGCTGGGAGGATGCCTGTGATTCAGTCGAATTGGATTCCATGGCTTGAAGTTTGGCAAGACGCTCTTGGATCGTTGCGTCTTCGATGGGTGTAAATAACAGGGTGGGGGGAGCCAATGGATGGCCCGTTTGCAGGTAAACGCTCTTGGCGAGCCCCTGCCACCAGGCCAGCCGTTGTTCCTCCGAAGGAACCCAATTGAGCTGGGCCGAAAGTCGTTTGGCTGCATGTGGCAAGAAGGGCTCCAAAGCAATGCACAATTCGGCTGCGACTTCGGCGCCGGTGCGCAGAACTCCCAAGGCCGCCTCGGGATCCGTTTTGAGTAATTTCCAAGGCTCTGTTTCTGCCAAATAACGATTTCCAAGTCGCGATAGGTGGATTACTCCGGCCAGGGCCTCCCGCAATCGGAACTGCTCCATGGCTTCCAGGATTTCGGACCGAGTCAGGGCCAAGGCATCGTGCAGGATCTGTTCGGCCGACCCAACCTTGGGGACCTCCATGGCCACCAAGGGCCCGCAGCGCCCTTCGTTCAATTTGTGGGTTAAAACCACCACACGATTAATAAAATTCCCTAGGATCGCGACCAGCTCCGAATTGACTCGGAGTTGAAAATCCTGCCAAGAAAAATCGGCGTCTTTGGTTTCCGGCAAATTCGCCAAGAGGGTGTAACGCAATTCATCTTCACGCCCGCTCATTTCTTGGAGGTACTCGTGCAGCCAAACCGCCCATCCACGGGATGTTGAGATTTTGCGGCCCTCGAGGTTCAGAAACTC
Organism: Bacteroidota bacterium; assembly: GCA_027485465.1. GTDB lineage: Bacteria > Bacteroidota > Bacteroidia > UBA7662 > UBA7662 > SYHX01. Next base: position 4,959 of record JAIXRA010000072.1, read on the forward strand.
ATTCGCCGGAACTTGCCATGGCAGCACATAGGAACCGTGTGCCGCCAGCATCATAGGGAAAATTAAAGTGTGAAATACAATGTTATCTTTCCCGATAAAGTGAATCAATCGTGTATCAGGGTTTTTCCAATAATCTTCCCACCGATCCGGTTCACCTTGGGATTCAAAATATTCACGTGTCGCTGAAATATACCCAATAGGGGCATCAAACCAAACATAAAGAACCTTTCCTTCAGCACCTTGCAAAGGAACAGGCACGCCCCAGTCCAAATCCCTGGTCATGCTTCGGGGCTGCAGTCCCTGCTGAACCCAGGACATAAATTGACCTCGGACATTGGATTTCCAACCCTGAATTCGTTGGGTGTATTCAACAAAGGTGGGGTGTTGTAACAATTCATCCATGGGAAGAAACCAGTTGTTGGTTTCGCGGATGACCGGTTCCGTTCCACTAAGAACCGACCGTGGTTGCAACAATTCATCCGGACTGAGGGAGGTCCCGCATTTTTCGCATTGATCCCCGTACGCCCCGTCAAATGCACAATGGGGGCAGGTTCCAACAATGTAGCGATCGGCCAAAAATTGCTGGGCGGCGTTATCGTAAAATTGTCGCGTTACCTCTTCCCGCAAAAACCCGCCACGATGCAAGACCTCAAAAAAAGCCGTGGCCTCCCGGTGGTGGGCGGCTCCCGATGTCCTCGAAAAATGGGTGAATTCCACCCCGATGCCCTTGAGTGCATCGCGAATAATCGCATGGTTCCGGTCCACCAAATCCCGGGGGTGCACCCCTTCTTTGCGTGCCTGCAGTGTGATGGCAACCCCGTGTTCATCCGTCCCGCAGATTAAGATGACATCCTCGCCTTTGGCACGCAGATAACGGTGGTAAACATCTGCAGGCAGGTAACATCCCGCCAGATGGCCGATATGAACAGGTCCGTTGGCGTAAGGAAGAGCGGCGGTTAACAGATAGCGGGGCACCTCGCAAAAGTAGGGCCCAGGAGCAGGCTTAACAAACCTCCAGCCCCTAACCCTGTTGTAATTTGGCAGCCATGCAGGAAATTCCCGTCTATCAACCCCGTAACCCCGTCCGAATTGTCACCGCGGCCTCGCTTTTTGACGGCCACGATGCGGCCATCAACATTATGCGCCGTATCCTCCAAAAAAGCGGAGCCGAAGTCATCCACCTGGGGCACAACCGTTCGGCCGCCGAAATTGTAGACTGTGCCGTGCAGGAAGACGCTCAAGCCATTGCCATCACCTCCTACCAGGGGGGGCATTTGGAGTTTTTCAAGTACCTCTACGACTTGTTGCGGGACCGGGGCCGCCCGGACATTCGCCTTTTTGGAGGCGGAGGTGGTACCATCCTTCCCATCGAAATCGAAGAACTCCACCGCTACGGAATCAACCGTATTTATTCCCCCGATGATGGTCGGGCCATGGGCTTGCAAGGGATGATCAACGATTTGTTGCAACAATCCGATTTTGCGGTTGTCAAAGAAGGCCAAAAGGACTTACCAGCCCTGGCTGAACAAATCCGTCTTGGGGCGGATCCCGCCTTGGCTCGAGGCATTTCCATGGCCGAAAACGAGCCCCAACTTTTTGAAGAACTCATCCAAACCCTTAACGCCGACGGAAGGAAGCGTCTTGCCCCAAAAGCCCCCGTTCTGGGCATAACCGGAACCGGCGGCGCTGGCAAGTCCTCCTTGGTTGACGAGGTCATCCGTCGGTTTGTTACTCAAACCGGGGACCCGCTGGATCCCACCGTGGGACCCCGCGTGGCCGTTGTTTCGGTGGACCCCTCCAAGCGCAAGACCGGGGGCGCCCTCCTGGGCGATCGCATCCGAATGAATGCCATCCACCACCCCCGCGTTTATATGCGGTCCCTGGCAACCCGTCAATCCAACCTGGCCCTCAGCCGGCATGTTCGGGATACACTAACCTTGCTACAGGCTTCGGACTTTGATTTGATCCTCCTGGAAACCTCCGGCATCGGCCAAAGCGATACCGAAATTATCGATCACAGCGATGTATCGCTCTATGTTATGACGCCTGAATACGGAGCGGCTACCCAGCTCGAAAAAATCGACATGCTGGATTTTGCTGATTTGATTGCGGTGAACAAATTTGATAAAAGGGGAGGCCAAGATGCACTGCGGGATGTGAAGAAACAGGTTCAGCGTAACCACAACCTGTGGGACACCCCTGCTTCTGAAATGCCGGTCGAAGGCACCATCGCCAGTCAATTCAACGACCCGGGGATGAACCGCCTATTTGCCCGATTGATGAACCTGCTTGAAACCCGTTGTGGATTCAAGGTGGAACGTCAACCTTGGGTAGATGACCATGAACTCTCCGAGAAAATTTACATCATTCCCCCGTCCCGGACCCGTTACCTCTCCGAAATCACCGACAGCATCCGGCGTTACAACCGCGATACCGAAGAGCAGGCCCAACGGGCCGACGAATGGTACGCCCTGGAGCAAAGCATTCGAATACTCGAGGAACAAAGCGGGGACCCAGCCCATCGCCACAACGCCAGCCAAGCCTTGTCCCATGCCATGGCAAAAGCCAAAGAAGGCCTGAACGGTCCCAGTATCCGCGTTCTAGAGTCCTGGCCAGCTTTGCGCGATGCCTACCTCGCCGACGAATTCAGCTACCATGTCCGGGGCAAGGAGATCAAGATCCAAACCCGAACCACCACTCTTTCGGGGCTGAAGCTTCCCAAAGTGAGTCTGCCGCGGTACGCTAATTACGGAGATTTGTTACGGTGGTTCCGGCAGGAAAATCTCCCGGGCACCTTCCCGTATACAGCCGGCGTTTTTCCCTTCAAAAGAGAACAAGAAGATCCAACCCGGATGTTTGCAGGGGAAGGCGGTCCCGAACGGACCAACAAACGCTTTCACTATGTGTCGTTGGGAATGCCGGCCAAGCGACTAAGTACGGCTTTTGATTCGGTGACCTTGTACGGCAACGACCCGGATCGCCGTCCGGATATCTACGGCAAAATCGGCAATGCCGGCGTCAGTATTTGTTGTTTGGACGATGCCAAAAAGCTCTATTCAGGTTTTGACCTTTGCAACCCGGCCACCTCGGTATCCATGACCATTAACGGACCGGCTCCGGTTCTTTTGGCCTTCTTTTTGAATGCCGCCATTGACCAGCAATGCGAAAAATTTATCGCGGAGCAGGGCCTGGAGGAATCCGTCCGTCAAAAACAAAAAAACCTCCAATCCGGCAAGAAAGATTGGCCCGCTTACCGAGCCTTCGGTTCGGACCAAGCCAACCACTCCCATGCCCTCCCCGAAGGCAACAACGGTCTGGGGCTTCTGCTGTTGGGGATTTCGGGCGATGCTGTCCTGGATCCCGCTGACTATCTGCGAATCAAACAAAAGACCTTGACCCAGGTTCGGGGTACCGTCCAAGCCGATATTCTCAAGGAAGACCAGGCCCAAAATACTTGCATTTTTTCGACCGAATTCTCGTTGCGTTTGATGGGGGATGTTCAGGAGTACTTTATTGAACATGCCGTCCGAAATTTTTATTCGGTTTCCATATCGGGCTACCATATAGCCGAGGCCGGGGCCAACCCCATTACTCAATTGGCCTTTACCCTTGCCAACGGCTTTACGTATGTGGAGTATTACCTATCGCGGGGAATGGATATCAACGGCTTTGCACCCAATCTCAGCTTTTTCTTTAGCAACGGGATCGACGCCGAGTACGCCGTGATTGGACGGGTGGCTCGGCGGATTTGGGCCAAAGCATTGCGCGAAAAATACGGAGCCGATGAACGCTCCCAGATGCTCAAATACCATATCCAAACCTCGGGCCGTTCGCTGCATGCCCAAGAAATTGATTTCAACGATATCCGAACCACCTTGCAGGCCTTGTATGCGATCTATGATAACTGCAATTCCTTGCATACCAATGCCTTTGACGAAGCCATTACCACGCCCACCGAAGCCTCGGTGCGCCGGGCCATGGCCATTCAGCTCATCATTAACCGGGAGCTCGGTCTGGCTTTTAACCAAAATCCCTTGCAGGGATCCTTTGTTATCGAAGAACTCACCGATCTGGTCGAAGAAGCGGTGATGTTGGAATTTGATCGCATTACCGAACGCGGTGGGGTCCTGGGGGCGATGGAATCCATGTATCAACGAAATCAGATTCAAGAAGAGTCGCTTCATTACGAAACCCTCAAGCACAACGGTGACCTGCCGATCATCGGGGTCAATACTTTTTTGAGCAAAGAAGGTTCGCCAACCCTGATCCCCGGCGAGGTCATCCGTGCCACCGAGGCCGAGAAAGAGGCCCAGATTGCAACCCTTCAAAGCCTGCACGGTCGATACCCGGGTGAAGCCTCCCAATGGCTCCGACGACTTTCGGAAGCAGCCTTACGCCAAGAAAATTTGTTTGATATTCTGATGGAAGCCGTCAAGTATTGTTCGCTAGGACAGATCACCGACACTTTGTACAATGTAGGAGGACGTTATCGCCGGAACATGTAACCACGCTTGACGAACGATTCACCCCAGATCCAAGAAACGAAGGGGGCCGCGGGCCAGGGGGCGGTGAACCTAAAGCGCTGGTGCCAAATTACTTTGGCGTACGAAGCGTTGCATTTCCAGAAATACCGAAAACATCTTGCGACCTTTGCGAAGATCCTCAAATTCCAGCTTGTAGGAAGTCATGGTTGCGGGCCAAGGGATACTGCCCCCGGCTTGGTAATTGGTAATGCAAGCTTGTTTGCGGCAATCAAATCGGAGGATGACGCGTTGCCGGCAAGGCGATGGACAGGCCGTGCCTTCCTTGATTTCTTCCATACGGATACGGACATCGCTCAGTCGAAAGACCACATGGCCCCCCCCAAATTCCTGGCCGTTAATCCGCAAATTGCCATACTCGTCCATCATGCAGTCGGGTCCAAAAACACCTTTGAGGTATATATCGGCATCGGTATAATCACGGATTCGGCTGGGGGCTTGGGCGACCGTTTCGAGGGTTAGACCCCCGTACAGCGCGCCAGCAAGGAGGAGGGAAACCAAAAAGCGGGGGAAACCAAGTCGTTGAGAAGTCATCATAGCACCAAATTTAATACCTTTAACCCAACCTCAACCCCCTAACCCATGGCAACAGCCTTGATTACCGGAGCCTCCGAAGGCATTGGATTGGAATTGGCCCGCATCCATGCGGCAGCCAAGCATGATTTGATTCTGGTGGCCCGTCGACTTGATTTACTTCAAAAGCTCCGCGAAGAATTGGTGGCGGCCCACCAAATTCAAGTTCATTGTTATGAAATGGACCTCAGCATACCGGCGAATATCGATCGACTTTATCAAAGTACTACAGCGGCTGGGATACGGGTCGATTATTTAATAAACAACGCCGGCTTTGGGAGTTTCGGGCCTTTTGTTGAAAATGCTTGGGAAAGAGACGCTACCATGATTGACCTCAATGTTCGGGCCGTTGCTCACCTAACCAGGCTCTATGCCAGTGATATGGTGAAACAGGGTGGGGGCCGAATCATGAATGTGGCCTCAACGGCCGCCTTTCAGCCCGGACCGGGCATGGCGGTTTATTTTGCCACCAAAGCCTTTGTATTGCATTTCTCCGAAGCACTGCACCTGGAATTACGCCGGCACGGTATCACCGTAACAACCCTTTGCCCAGGACCCACCCAAAGCGGATTTGGACGAGCCATGATGGGACCCGGATCCTCCGCTCCTTCGATGCTTTCCAGCAAACGCATCCCCGATTCGGCCTCTGTGGCTCGGTACGGGTACCAGGCCATGATGCGTGGCCGTGCCGTGGCCGTCCATGGCTGGATGAATGCGGTCATGGCAGCATCCACCGGCCTGATGCCCCGTGCTTGGGTGGTACGGGTATCGGCCGGGATCACCGGTGGACTTAAGTAGACCCTGCAACGAAGCCTCATGGCAACTGGTCTTCTGATGTTACGGCCTCAGCATTTTGGGTGGAATTCCGAAACCAGCAGCAGCAACGCCTTTCAAACTTCTCAACCGCAAAGCCTACCTGATCTAACAGCCCAGCAAGGCCTACGGGAATTTGATGCGATGCATAGCCGCCTCCTAGAAGCAGGGCTTCAAGTGACGGTGCTGACGGATCGGAAAGAAGTTCCCTGTCCCGATGCTGTTTTTCTTAACAATTTGTTTTGTACCCTACCGGACGGCGGGCTGATCCATTTCCCCATGGAGGCCCCCTCCCGACGACTCGAAAAAAGAGACAACCTCGCTCATCTCCTGATCGAAGCCGGGTATCGGGTGGCCTACGAATCGGATTGGAGCGATTGGGCCGACCAAGGGCAGTTCTTGGAAGGGACGGGTAGCATGGTTTTGGACCATGACCATCGTTGCGCTTATGCGGCTTTTTCGACCCGAACCAGTCCGGACCTTTTTGAGCGTTGGTGCCACCAAATGGGATACGATGGATGGGGCTTTGACAGCGCCGATGCCAATGGACAGCCTTATTATCATACCAATGTTTTGATGAGTCTGGGGCAAAACCTTGCCCTCCTGGCCTCCGAAGCCCTGGACCCTGGGGGTCAAAAAGAATGGATCAAGCATCTCCATTCCACCGGGCGCGATGTACTCCTTCTCAGCCCCGCACAAATTGAATCCTTTGGTGCCAATGTTCTGCAAGTGGCGCACCCCGAGGGTCATCGCTGCTGGATTGCCTCCGAAACGGCCGTTCGCGCTTGGGGTCCCGAATTGAGAGATCGCATCGAAGCCGATGGCGAAATCATTTCGGTATCCATACCCACCATCGAAAAAATCGGTGGCGGGTCAGCCCGCTGTATGCTGGCCGAAAATTACCTGCCCCTGCTCTAGGGCACAACTGCCCCTGCTCTAGGGCACAAAAACCACATGCCCCGGCGCGATCCCCGTGGAGAAACTATCCACCAAAGCGCCCTGGGAATTCCAACGAAAGACCTTGCCCGCCGAAGCAAAATCGCCGGCATCGGTGGTCACCAAGTAGCGACTCCCGCTGGGATCGAAGGCGGTATGATAAAACAAACGATTCAACCAAGGCTGGTTGGGATTCACCGTTCCGCTACTGAAAGGAAGATTCAACCGATGCAAGCCGGAACGAACCGGGCTCTGCAGCTGGTACATCAAACCATCGCCGGTCGGTATCAACAAAAGATCCTTGGGATGATCATCGCTGCGACCCCAGGTTAGCTGAGCCAAGGATTCACCATCCGACAAGCGCAATAGATGCAAGGAACCGGCTGTTTCTGGGCCGCTCCAAGATGGACGCCCCCCACACAAAACCGCCACTGTGTTCCCCAACACCACCAAACTGTTGGGGCGATCTCCCACCGTGATCGTTTGGAGCACCGTATCCGCCTCCGTATCCACCAACGTCACCGTATTGGTATCGCCGTTGGCCACCACCAAGCGATTTCCGGCCAAGGCGAGGGCATCCGGAAAAGGGCCCACCGTTAGACGGGTTAAAACCTGCTTGCTGGCCCAATCAATCACAGCGACCCGACCCGCTGAACCAAAGCGAACCCATTCACTCACATAGGCCTTGGCCCTCATGGGGTCCACCACCACAACCGAAGGCAATTCGAAGCCCGTTGTGGACCCGATCGATTGCATGGTTTGGGGATTCACCCATTCGACGCGGCCAGCATTGTTCAAAACGACTAAACCCAAATTGCTCTGAATAACCATGCTTTGAGCAATGTTACCCAAGGGGCGTTGATTCACTCGTCCAAACACATCCTGCTCGGTACGACTACCGTCCCTTGCAACCCAGGTTAAGGTCCCCGTTCCGGAACCAAAAGGCCCCTCGTTAACAACCCAAAATCCATTGTTATACGCGGAGGCGGGGGGAGTGACGGGGTCTTTTTGGCAAGAGGTCAACAAGCTGAGTACGGCCAGAATTACGAGGTAGGTCCAAGTCGTGAATTTGTTGGTAGGCAATGGCTTCTGCATGGTTTATTTTTTTTGAAAAGGTGATGAAGGAATGGAGGTATACAAGGTTAAATGGAAGCTGCGACCGGGCCGTGGAAACCAAGGCACTTCTTCGTACGATGTTCCTGTCAAATTGCGAATTTGGAGGGACAAACGATGTCCGCTTTTTTCATACGATCCGGCGAAAGTGACCAGTGCATAAGCCGGGAGGCTTTCCGAGCCATCTGTTAGCGTGTTACGAGCAGAAACGCCCTGAACTTGACCCATCACCGACCAAGAAGCCTTTTGCAGGCTGCCTTGAGCGGCCCATCGGTGAGTAGGCACAAAGGGCCACTGCGTTCTTTTTCCTTGTTCAAGGGCACTCCAAACTCGTTGAAGGCTGTAATCCAGTTGCCAGGTCCATGCCAAACCTTTGACAACGGCGGAAGACCCCCAACCCTGGGCCCGGATCTCCGAACCCAGGGCGGGGCTCACCCCCACATTGATGGGAGACCAAAAGGCCGAGTTGGGCATAGGCTGCCAAAGAATGCGCTCCCGCATATCCCTCCAGAAAGCAAGCACGGTAACATCCATTTTGGATCGTTGACGAACCCAAAACAAGCGGCCTCCACCTTCGAATTGTCGTCCTCTTTCGGGACGTAAATCGGGTCGGCCGCCGGGTACCCAAAAACGGTCGTTGAGCGAAGGAGGATTGACGGTGGTCCGGACTTCCATCCACCAAGCTGCCTTGTTCCTCACCCATCGGGCTCTCAAAAAAGTTGCAAGCGGCAAAAGTTGCCCGTCCAGAACTTCGGCCTTGACTTGACCCGAAAACTCAAAAAGCCCACGGTCCAACGCCCAAGGCAAAATCATGGACCATCGCTCTTGGACCAAGGGCGCGGTGTATTGGGAGGACCTCGCAAGGTATCGATCCCATAAGGCCACGGGACGCAGAACCAAGCCTCGTTTTTGATAGTTTAGTCCCCCTCGGGCCTGGTAGCTGGTGGTTTGATGCAAACCAAAAACACCGTTGAGGGTATCGGTATAGCGATTCAAATCCCGTTGGAAGGCCACCGAAGACCAGTAAAGAAAACGACGGTTCTTTTGCCAAGACCATTTGCCTTGAAAACGGGCTAGACTATCGTTTTGACGGGCAGATCCGGGTCTAGCCGTTATGGAGTTGGGGATTCCTCGGCGGGTTCCTTGCAACCACCAAGCGGTTTCGTAGGAATGACCGCGGCGACCTTGGACTTGGGTTTGGTTCATCAATGCTTCTTGACCAAAATCAGCCCCTTGCATCATGGTTTCGGGGGCATCCGGCAAAGCCCTGTTGGGATAGGCGTAGCGGTTAGCGTTTCGTGTTACGAGACCACGGGTTTGACTCCGCCACTTAGCCTTGCCCGTTGACCATCCCCAACCCAGAGCCTTATCGGCCAAAGTTCCCACCGAAGCGACAGCCTCCACACGGGGACTGTTTAACACAGCCAAACCCAAGCCTCCTCCCATACCATATCCCCCGGTTTGGAGAGCATCGCCCCCGTTATCGATTGCCAAACCTTGAAAAAGCCAAATTGGTACCAACTGCAAATCCGTCGTACGATTCATGGGGTGATTCAAAGTGAAATCGCCCCAATACAAATCGTTGTGGGTAGCACCCCCACCCCGGTAGGCCAGGGTGCTGAGCCCCCCCGGTAACGATTGTCGCGTCACCCATGCCCCCTGCATGCCCATCACATCCGCTAAGGAAGCCAGCGGCATGGTTTTATGCCAAACCGAATCGGTTGGCCGGTTCCATCGGAAAGTTCGAACCGACACCTCCTTCAATACCAAGGGCTTGAGGCGCACGGTATCCTGTTGCGAATCAGCTGCGAAAGCGCACGACTTCCAAGGGACCCCAAAGAAGGCCCAGAAAACAATACCGAACTTGAGCCATTGCCCCATGGTTTTCCATTTAGTTCGGGCTTCCAAAAAACCAGGACAAACCATGACCCCACCCCTTTCGAGGTATAGCCTATGTTATCCTAGGTTTTTGATCCAGAAAACCCGGTACTCTTGCCATGGCGGCAGGTCTTCTGACTTGGCCCATTTCGAACGCCTTCCCGTTTGGCCGTTGTCCGACTCCAACAGTGGCACCTTGTTCGAAACCTGTACAGGCCTCACAGCAGCTGGTACTGTCCCGGACTTGCACCGGAGTTCCCTCTTCGTTTTGGCTCTCGCCAAAAACCACCAAGCGAACCAAAGGTAGAGAAAATCCCCTCAAAATGCCCCCTTAGGAAGCCATGACCCCCAACGAATCTACAAAAGCTTGGATAAACCAAAGATTCTGCGTTGCAACTGGATCTCTGGGCTTCAATTCCAGAATGCGATCCAAGTCCACCAGGGCAGACGGATAATCCTTCAGGAAAAAGCGTACCAGGCCCCGTTTATGATAGGTTGAACGGTACCCGTCGTTGATTTGAACCAAACGATCAAAATCTTGGCAGGCCTTGACATGGTATTCTTTGTTATAGATCTTTTCATTGCTGGAAGACACGAGCGCCATAGCGAATGAGCTACAATCAGAATTTTGTCCTCCATGCCCACATATTGGGTTTCAGGCATGGCGGCCCGTTGTGATTCCAGAGCCACCAAACCAAAAACCAAAGAAACCGCCAAGAATGGAATCTTATCAAGGAACACACTAGGCCGAGGCGAAGGCTATTCCTCAAAAAACGCCTTTTGAAACATCCACCCCAATGGCA
>JAIXRA010000113.1 GCA_027485465.1 Bacteroidota bacterium
GGTCTACTTCGAACCCGTTTGGATCAGGCCCAAGCCTTCCAAGGCCGAAGCGTCTTGCGGTGTATGCCGTAACACGCGCTCAAACAGCACCTTTGCCTCTTCTTTTTGGCCCATAAAATACCGGGTCCACCCGTTCATGAGCATCGAATAATAGTCGAATGGCGACATTTTTAACGAAACCTCCAGGTATTTGAGGGCCTCGGGGTAGTTCTGTCGATAATAATAAATCAGACCCAGCTGGTAATTGGCGGTCCCGTTTTTGGGATCCAATCTGAGAAGGTCCTTGTAAATTGTTTCGGCTTTGACCCATTCTTCCTTGGCTGTGTACGGCATGAGAATACCCCACAATGGTTCGGTGGCTTGCGGAGCCAAAACCATGGCCCTCCTATAATAAAGGGCGGCACGGTCGTTATCTCCAGCCTTGTATGACAACCAGCCCATCCGCAGGTTGACTTCGTAGATGGCATGAACGGTTTCGATTCCCAGGGTTTCCATGGCTTGGATGGCCCCCCGGTAATCCTGACCCGCTTCGGCCTTGTAGCTCACCGCAAAGGCTTCACGAACCGCTTTGTCCTGAGTAGCTCGGTCTTTGGGTGGGGAAGGGTTTTGGGCGAAAACGAAGCCACTGTATAACATCCCTAACAAAAGAAAAAGACGAAAGATTCGAGTGCTTTGGATGCCTAGATTGGGTGGTTGATTTTTCATAACAAAAGGTTTTTTTAAAATAGTTTAAAAGTTAGCAGGGTTCCAAAGGAGGGCGATGCCCCCAAAAAACGAAGTATAGGGCCGAGTTACCGTACGGGGATTGGGGTCCACCGTTCCCTGGGATGCATTGGCCCAAGCGAGACCATGGATACTGCCTTCCATAACAAATCGCTGTATATAAGGCGCCAGGGACCAGCGGGCGTTGGATCGTGGGTTCGATGGTGGATTAACTTGTCCCAAGGCCGGGGTCCAACGACCCGATAGGGCCCAAACCGAACGCAGTTGATCGGTGGTATTCAACGCCCAAAAGGTTCCAGGCTGGGTATAATTCCTCAATGTGGAGCCTTGGATCGTACGTATTTCCAACCAAATCCTAGGCCCAAGCTGCAAACCGATCTTGGCCAGGCCCACCCCGACCATCTCTTTGCCAAGGCTGTCCGTGTTCAACGTTCCGTTGGATAAAGTCGACAAATCCAGCGAAACCAAAAATCCTTGATGACCCAGGGGCCACCAAGTCAACCCGGCATCGGCCTGCCATTGCCTTTGACTGTTGAGGGTACCGCTTAACAAACCCATTCGGTATTCCTTGCCCGTAACCCGTCGCGTAACCGAACCCGAAAGGGCCCAGGCATTGTGCCTATAGGGCGTGGACACTGCCCTCAGACCGCTATCAACCGTGTAGGGCTCGGTGCTAAGGCTCTGGGATCTTTCCCCAAATACCATCAAGCCCCCGCCAAATTTCCACCCGGGCCATCGAGAATGAGCGGCCTCCCAGCGTTGGGCGTATTGGGTGGAATGCGAGACATAATCGGCACGGAGGGTGGTATCGGAGGTTTGGAAAACGACCGGATTCCAATAAGCGGACTGCACCCTCCCGTAGGTTCGGGCATCAAAACGCGTGAACGATTGCAGCAGGCTGATACGGTACGGGCCTCGACGACCCGGCATCCGAAGGGTGGCCTGCACGGACCCGCCCCAAACCGCTACCGGACCCTGAATCAACGCCTCGGCATAGGCCCAGGTCGATGAACCCGTTTCTTTCTGCCGCAAGGCCAAAGGGTTCTGGTTTATTTCATCTCTTAGAGCCCTAGATCCAACCGGATTTTGAAGACCGGTGTTCAAAAAAGCGTAATCCAAGGCGAGCAACCCTTCCACTTCGGGCTGCGCATGGGCCACGGCCCAACGCCACTCGTCCATCCGGCGACAATCGAACAATTCTTGGCGGTACTCCGAGGCCAACAACGCCGAACCAGGAACCATGTCGGATGCAGCCTTCCAATGAAAAACGGCTCGTTCGTTGTTACGTAACATACGATACGCCAAGGCCATGCGCCGATGGATATCCGCCGTAGCCCAGCCTCCATGGACCGCCGTTCGACCCTCCCAAATCAATTCCTTGTATTCTCCAAAAGCAAGATGATACCGGGTAATACTGTCCGTCGAACCAACCTGGGCATGAAGAAACCCTCCCGGAAGACAAGCCCATAATCCACTCAGGAGCCATGCTTTGGCCCTGCATTGGAGGTTCAGGACAAACTGCATCGATAAACGGTTGGAGACGAATCGGATCCTTTGGACGGGGCCTGCAACCACCGGTTAAGGGCGCCTTCTTGAATTTCAAGTTCAAAATTCAGCTGCCTTACCGTGCGACCGCCCACCTTGGAACCAACCGAGGTTTGGATACGCAGTGCTTCGGTCAACGCGCCCGATGGAGCCGCAAGCCAAGCCGATCGGTAATCTACCCGGTAAAACATCCAAAAAGGAGCTAAGACATCCTGAAGAACGCGCAGCAACGGGCGACTAAAATGCACCAAGGGCAATTGATCTTGGACGGTTCCGGCATCCCTGACCAACGACAAACGATAGACGGTCAAATAAAATCGATACAACAAAGACGAACGTTTTCCTTCAAAATCATAGGCCCAAAACATAACCCCATCGTTCACATACCACATCGTGGAACCGGTAAGAGCACAAGAGAGATACGTACGGTTGTAGGCATCCGTTCCCACCGTCCAATCCACCATCCGATCCGGACTGCTTTCGGCCTGCATTCGCAAAGTTTGGCCCGGTTTGAACGCAAACGCTGATGCCATGGTGGGTACAGCCTCCACCGAACCAACCCTTTGGGCTTCGGTTGGTACTGTCCAACGGCGCAGAGTTCGGCCCTCGCCCTCCTGAAGGAGGTAATAGGCCAGGGGGTAATTCAGGGTTTTGGCGCCAATTTCCGGAGTAGCCTGCACCTGAAAATGCAGGTGAGGCCGTGGCGACCGACCCGAATTGCCGCAGTTAGCCAGAACTTGACCCCGAACCACCCACTGCCCCAGGCTAACCTTGAAGCTGTCCTGACGCAAATGAGAATACTGGGTATAGAGGCCGTTGGCGTGGTGCAAGACCAAGGAATTGCCCCAATTCTGTTCCAGGTCCACCGTCCCAATGGGGTTGTCCGGAACATGGTTTGTCAAGGCCACCACGGTTCCATCAAGGGGGGCTACAACGGGTTTGTTATAACAATAGTACTGCTCGGCAAGGTTTCCATCCCCCGTGTGAAACCGACCATCTTCGTCCGTAATTTCAAAATCCAAGGCCTTGGACCAGTCGCCTAAATGGGTGTGCTGACCTTCGTATCCTTGGGTCACTGTCCAAGTCCCCCAAAACGGAAGATGCAAGCGGGGCGTATAGAGGTGAGCCAAGCGCTGTGCGTTGACCGCATGTTTATAAAGTGTTTTTTCGGGAGAATAATACTGCAGGGCAACCGGGACCAGACCGCGCATGGGCGGAGAGGCCTGCAAAAAATACAAAACCAAAAGCGCTAATCCACTAAAAGCCAAGGTAAAAGGAGGCATATCCCAAGGAGCCAACCAGCCCTCCAAAGCAAACATAAGGACCGCCAGAACCGGGGTCAGAACAGCGACCAAGCCCATGGTGGCCGCCGAGGGTACGAGATAAAAACCCCCAAGGGCAATGGCCATAAAAACAAAATTGCTCCCCACCAAAAAATCCGTTAAGGGAACCGTGGAGGCACCCATCGCCTGAAGCATTCCAAATGCCAAGGCATATCCACCCACCGCAAGCATCAACGATAAGCGACTGTGCAACAGCAAGCCCACTGCAAGGATTAGGCCGGCGATGACGGAATCTTGAAAATAGATGGAGCCCAGCGTTCGTAAAAAACTTTTCCAAAAAGGATCGGTCGCTGCCTGCGCCAAACCTGTGGAAGCAAGCAAATCAGATTGAACAATCCCTGCGGCGCCCGCCATACCGCTCCCTGCCACTCCCGGAAACCGCAAAACCACCGCTGCAAGGCTATCCGAACCTTCCATAAGGACCCAATAGGTGAAAACAAAGGGGA
>JAIXRA010000117.1 GCA_027485465.1 Bacteroidota bacterium
GCGGCGCTGATGCACCGCGGGCGCTTGGTGGAGCAGGGACCCTGCCCACAAGTGTGGAATTCCTCGGATTACCCTCGATTTGCCGCTTTGCTGAGTGCCAAACCCCACGGCATCCCCCTTTCTCCACCCATGGTCAGGTCCCAGGTAGCCCCCGTTTTGGAGGCCAAAGACCTTTCTTGGACCACCTCCACCGGTTTGAAAGCGGTGAATCAGGTATCTTTTCAATTGGAGGCCGGGGAAACGCTGGGTGTGGTTGGGGGTTCTGGATCCGGCAAAAGCAGTTTGGCTAGGATGATTGCCGGTTTGTTGAAACCAAGCAGCGGTGAACTCACGTATACCCAAAAACAATTGTGGACCGGTGGTCGCTATACCGACGATCCGCAAGTTCGTTTGGGCATACAAATGGTCTTCCAAGACCCTTACAGCAGCCTGAATCCATCTCACTCTATTCAGAAAATGTTATGCATGGCCTTGCAACAGCGGTATCCCGAGCTCCCTTCTGCTGAATTGCTTCGCAGGGCCGGGGAATGGCTGCAAAGGGTCAAAATGGATCCGGAAAAGGCGCTTCGACGCAGGCCGTCTGCCTTTTCGGGTGGGCAGCGGCAGCGTTTGGTTTTGGCCCGTGCACTTTGCATGCAGCCTTCTGTCTTAATTTGCGACGAATCGGTCGCCGCCTTGGATGGGACGGTTCAGGCCGAAATCCTGGACCTTCTCCGAACCCTGCAGGCGGAACTCGGATTTTCCATGATATTTATTACCCACGATTTGTCGGTAGCGGCTCATCTTTGCCATCGATTGATGGTTTTGCATCAGGGTTCGGTCTGTGAATACGGATCCACCGGCCCGGTTCTTCGTCACCCCCAAGCCTCTTATACCCAACGCCTTCTCCAATCCATTCCTCGTGTCCAAGTCCTCTAAGCGCCTCTCTCTTCGTCAACAAGTCAACCAGACGGCCGACCAAGTTTTGGGGTGGTTCAGGAGACAAACCGGGGCGCAACCCATTCCCGAAACCTCGGTGGCTGAGGCCCTGGGGATGAAGGACCCCCTGGATTTGACCTTGCTCGGACAGGCCCTGGATAAATTGTGTTCACAAAAAGTCCTAGTCAAAGGTCCCAACCTTACCTACCAACTCCGGGCTCCCAAAACAACCACCACTGCGAAGGTGGATGGACTCTTGGCTCGAATTGAGTTTACCCATGGTGGGCTGGCTTTTGCCCGTTCCCTGGAAGGGGATGAAGATTGGCCGGTACCTGCCGAGCACCAAAACCGGGCCTTGCACGGGGATACCGTACGTATTGTGTTACTTCCTAGCTGGAGCAACGACCGAAGGCGTCGAACCAAGGGCGGGGGTGGTTCACCCCAGGGTCGGGGCAAGGCTGCCGTGGTTGAAGTAGTTGAGCGTTCCCGCAAAACCTTTGTAGGGGTTGTTCGCCGCAAAGGCACGGGTTGGTATTTGGACCCCGATCTCAAAGGCAACCGACTTTGGTTCGAGTTGATCATTCCCAAGGAACAGGAAAAGGAGGAGGGCCTCAAAGCCGTCGCCACTTGGATTGACTGGCCGGATAACCGAACCGCCCCCCGCCTGCAATGGCAGGAGTGGTTGGGCCAACCGGGCGAACATGGAACCGAAATGGCTTCGATTGGCGTAGAATTTGGTTTTGACTTGCATTTTGGGGCGGATACGATGGATGAAGCCACTCAGATTGACTCCCAAATACGGTCCAAGGATTTGGAAGGCCGCAAGGATTTTCGAGGCACACCGACCTTGACCATCGACCCCGAAGATGCCAAGGATTTTGATGATGCCTTGTCGGTGGTGCCGCTGGGTCCAGACCTTTGGGAGGTTGGGGTTCACATCGCCGATGTTTCGTATTACGTTCGTAACAAAACTTCCATTGACCGGGATGCCTCTTCCAGGGCGACCTCGGTCTATATGGTGCATCAGGTATTGCCCATGCTACCGGAGCACCTTTCGAACCTGGTTTGTTCGTTGAGACCCAACGAAGATAAATTATGTTATTCGGTGGTCTTTCAAATTCATAGGGACGGTCAAATTCAGGACACCTGGGTTGGCCGCACCTGCATTCGCTCTCGCCGTCGATTTACCTACCAAGAAGCGCAGACGATTTTGGACCAAAAACAGGGCGAAATGCACGACGAGTTGCAAGCCCTGAACACCATTGCGGAGGCCTTGCGAAAACGCCGATTCGAGGGCGGAGCCATTGGCTTCGAAACCGAAGAAATTCGCTTCACGTTGGACGAACAGGGTTTCCCATTGGCCGCAGCCATCAAAGAAAAAATCGCGACCCATGGCTTGATTGAGGAGT
The DNA here is from genome assembly GCA_027485465.1 of Bacteroidota bacterium. GTDB lineage: Bacteria > Bacteroidota > Bacteroidia > UBA7662 > UBA7662 > SYHX01. The sequence goes on from JAIXRA010000117.1 coordinate 2,328, forward strand.
GGATGCTTCTGGCAAACCAGGCCGTCGCGCGCAAATTGGGAGACGCGGTCCAACAAGGTCGAATCCCTGCTTCGGTCTATCGAATCCATGATTATCCGGATCCCGAAAGACTGGCCCGTTTGGCGGCTTGGGCCGACCTTTTTGGCTATGCCTTGTCGATCCGTAGCAAGAGCCAGGTCGCCGCATCCCTCAACCGCTTGATTCAGGAATCCGAAGGCAAACCGGAGTCGGCTATTTTGCAGCAATTGGCCATTCGCTCCATGGCCAAGGCCGTCTATACAACGCGTAATGTGGGCCATTACGGACTGGCTTTTTCGCATTATACCCACTTTACATCCCCCATCAGGCGCTACCCCGATTTGTTGGTGCATCGCCTCCTGGCTCATTTGGACGGTTCTGGTGCTGGTTGTTCCTATCCTGAACCGGATTTGGAAAGACTTTGCCGCTTCGATAGCGAAAAAGAACGCAATGCCGCCATGGCAGAACGAGCAGCGGTTCGTTTCAAGCAATTGCAAATGCTCAGTGGCAAGCGGGACCAGGTCTGGGAGGGCTCTGTGACATCGGTGGGGGATCAAGGCGCGTGGGTAACACTGGATTACAATCGTTGCGATGGTTTGGTCCCCATGGCCTCTTTGGATGACGATCGTTACACCTTTGTGGAAGACGAATTGGCCTTGGTAGGCGGTTCGAGGAATCGTCGCATTGGGCCTGGGCAGCGTATGTCCGTTCGGATTACCAAATTAGATCTGCGATTGAGGCGGTTGGAACTGGAACCGGCTCCGGAGGCTAAAACGCGTTAATTCCAAGCATGTGCTCGCGTGCCCCCTTGTATTTTTATTCCTCGCTTTAATTTGTTATGGAGCAAAATTCTTCTCATAATCCACCCTGGGCCCCAACGGCGGGCCTCTACCAAAAGGCTGTTGAACAAGGCCTTCGTTCGTTGGGTTGGGCCCAGGCCCGGCCCGAGGGCCTGTACCGTCCCATGGAATATTTTTTGGGATTGGGTGGCAAGCGACTTCGCCCGGTGCTTTGCTTGACGGCCTGCGGTATGGTCGGTTCGGATCCTTACCTGGCCTTGCCCCAGGCGCTGGCCGTTGAAATTTTTCACAACTTCACCCTTCTGCACGATGATGTGATGGACCGTTCACCGCTGCGCAGGGGTCAGCCCACCGTACACGAGCGTTACGGCCTCGATGCGGCCATCCTTTCAGGGGATGCCTTGTTGATCGAGGCGTATACCCAACTAGCCAAGGCTCCTCTGCGCGTCCTCCCGGAAATTCTTGCTGAATTTAACCGGGTGGCTTTGCAGGTTTGCCAGGGTCAGCAAATGGATATGGATTTCCAAAAGAGATCTTCGGTTGGAATGGAAGAGTACCGCGAAATGATTGGCCTCAAAACGGCCGTGCTTTTGGGGTCTTCCCTCAAAATAGGGGCTCTGGTCGGAGGTGCCGAGCCTGCCCAAGCCAGCGCCTTGTTTCGAGTGGGGTACCTGGTGGGCTTGGCTTTTCAGGTTCAGGATGATTGGTTGGATGTCTACGGTGACCCGGAGCGCTTTGGTAAGCAAGTGGCCGGTGATATCAAAGCATGCAAACATAGTTTTTTGAGGGTCATGGCCGAAAGCCGAGCCCAAAACAACCAACGAGCCACCCTGGCCCAGTCCTTTGAACGCCTCGCCCTGTTGGGTCAAAGCGGGGAAGAGGCCCCCAACTTCGACGCCGAAGTCCAACAGGTTATCCAATGTTACAATGAATTGGGATTGGAGGAAGGAGCCCTTGCCTATCAGCACCAACTCCTGGATGAGGCCATGGCTTTGCTGGCCTCCCTGCCTTTTGGGTCATCGCCGGGCGCGGCTTTTTTGGCGGATTATGCTTTGTACTTAGCTCGTCGCCAAGAATAGGAAGGGAAGTACAGGAAGGGACTGCGTTTACGATCCAAATCCAAGAACCAAGGTTCGAGGACTCTTACAGGAATCCTAATTCCAGCTTGGCTTCTTCACTCATTAAGTCCTGGGACCACGGTGGATCAAAGGTCAATTCAACATCCACCTCGCTCACGCCGTGGACACCGCGAATCTTGTCGGCCACTTCACCGGGCAGGGTACCGGCCACCGGGCAAGAAGGGGAGGTGAGGGTCATGGTCACCTTGACAGCGCCACCGTTCCGGACCTCAATGTTATAGATCAACCCAAGATCGTAGATGTTAACCGGAATTTCGGGGTCGTAAATGGTGCGAATAATGTTAAGAACGGCATCCTGGGTTTCAACGAAGGTCGGTTCCTGGCCAGTTTGGGGGCTGGGCGTCAACGCGGGTGCTGCGCTGGGATTTTGCTGCCCCGCTGTTCCTTCGACAGGCCGGTACAACAAAGCCAATTGCCGTATGCGGTCCAGCATACCGGCCAATCCGTTGGCCCGGTTGGGGGAGAGGTGGTGCTGGAGGCCTGTTTTTTGATGAAGATCAAAGGTAGTCTCCAGGATATCGCTGGGTTTTTGGTGCTGAAATACCTTGAGCAGGAGGGTCATGATGCCTTTAACCAGCAAGGCATCCGAATCGGCCGCAAATTCCAGGCGACCATCGGGCAAGGAGGTAGCCCGTAACCAAACCTTGGATTGACAACCTTTGATCAGCAAGGCGTCGTTTTTGAAGGCTTCATCCAGCGGTGGGCATTCTTTGGCCAATTCCAGGAGGTATTGGTATCGATCCTCCCAGTTTTCGAGCAAAGCAAAGTCCGCAGCGAGCTGCTCCTGCAAAATCGCCGTCGATGGAGTGGCCTCCGGGTGGTTTGCCGATTGGTTTTTATCCATGGCCTAGCATGCGTTGGGTTTTGAGCAGGGATTGACCCAGGGTGTCCAATTCCTGTAGGGTGTTATAAAAGCAAACCGAGGCCCGAACCGTACCGGGTAGGTTCCAATGTTTCATCAGGGGTTGGGTACAATGATGACCGGTTCGAACTGCGATGCCCATGCTATCCAACAGCAAGCCCACATCGTAGGGGTGGGCCTGGCCTAACAAAAAACTCTGCGCTGAACTGCGATCCGTGGCTTCTCCAATTTTGCGTAGGTCCGGAATGGAATCCAAGACCTCCTGAAGGTGCTGGTAAAGAGCCTTTTCTCGGTTCATAATGATTTCCCATCCCCATGATTGGAGGTAATCGATGGCAGCACCCAATCCAATCGCCTGGGCGATGGGGGGCGTTCCTGCCTCAAATCGCAAAGGTGGTTCGGCATAGCTGGTGATTTGATAATCCACTTCCCGAATCATATCCCCGCCCCCTTGCCAGGGAGGCATGCTGTGAAGGAGTTCACGACGGCCGTAAAGAATGCCGATACCGGTGGGGCCGTACATTTTGTGGCCCGAAAAACACAAAAAATCAACATCAAGTTCCGCAACGCGAATGGGACCGTGGGCCACCGCTTGGGCGGCATCGACCAGGACGGTGCAACCAACGGCTTTGGCCATGCGAATCATGGTTTCAACCGGATTGTGCGTGCCCAGGACATTGCTTATGGAACAAAAAGCCAGCATTTTGGAGCGGGGATTCAGCATGGACTCCAAGGCTTCAAGATCCATTTGACCCCTTTCATCGATCGGTACGATGCGCAGAATCGCCCCTTGCTGGGCACATATCATTTGCCAAGGCACCAAATTGGCGTGGTGTTCCATGGCGGTTACCAAGACCTCATCGCCGGGTTCTAGACGTCGCCCCCAGGACTGGGCAACCAAGTTAATCGCTTCGGTGCAGCCTTTGGTAAAAACAATGTTGTCAGGACTAGCAGCCCCCAAGAAGGAAGCCACCTTGGCGCGGGCCTCCTCGTAACAACGGGTTGCTTCCTGGCTTAGGTAGTGAACCCCGCGGTGGACATTCGCGTATTTTTCAATGTAAAAGGAGCGTTCAGCGTCCAATACAGGCATGGGCTTGAAGGTGCTGGCTGCATTGTCCAGATAGACCAACGGGCGCCCATGCACCTGCAGGTCCAGAGAAGGAAAGTCCTTCCGTATTTGTTGTTCCATCAACAGGGGATCGGAACTTTGCATGGCTTCAAAAGGAGGGCAGGGCCTCCAAGGCGTTCTGCATTTGTTGGCGCAGATTCTCGTCTGGAACCAGGTCCACGATTTCGAGGGCAAAGGCCAGGGTGAGAATGCGTCGAGCTTCGTCTTGGGGCACCCCTCGGCTGCGCAAATAGAAAACAGCATCTTCCTGCAATCGTCCCATGGTGGCCCCGTGTGAACAGCGGACATTGTCCGCCAGGATTTGCAATTCGGGCTTGGCATGGACCTTGCCGCTGGGAAGGCCCGAGCCGGGCTGATCCAGCATGAGGTTGCTGCTTTTTTGGAAGGCGTTTGTTTCCTGGGCATCCTGCTCAACCCGTAGGACCCCGTTAAAGACCGTGGAAGATGAAGGTGCGGCAACGGCTTTGTAGTGTTGATGGCTTTGGCCGCGCAGGGCAGCATGCTGGATACGGCTGTATTGGTCGGCATGTCCTCCTGCCGTCGCCATGGTCAGTCCGTAGAGCGCCGTGTACGCATCGTCACCTTGCTGCTGAACATGAATATTGTTACGAATAAGTCCGCCACCGTGGGCGATGGTGTAAATATGGAGTTTGCTTCCCTCTGCTTGAACGGCATCGGTTTGGCAGAGTATGCCGGTGGAGGTTTCGGAACGAATCCAACGGATCAATTCCAATTCAGCACCAGCACCCAATTCCACCTGCAGGGTCAAAAGCGAGGCCAGTGGTAAAGGCAAGGTATTCGTTTGGTCAAGGCGACCGTTTTGCGGTGCGATTTCCTGGACAACCCTCAGACGTGATCCAGCCCCCAACCGAAGTCGGTGGTTAAAACCATGCAGACCTTCGGCTTGCCTTCCCAAACAAGAGAGAATGAGGGGTTCCGTTGGTTGACAGCCCGCCGGTAATTCCAAATCGAGACCATCGCGGTGCAGGGCCCAGGAGGCCGCCCCTAAGGGGTCCAAAGCCTGCAGGTCCATGGCGGGGCTGCTGAAGGGTTGCAAATCCGAGGGCAATGAATGTTCCATAGTGGTGGTCGCGTAGGTCTTGGAACTTTCTTGAGCTACCCCTTCCGTGGGCCCCAGCCAGGCCCTTAAATCGGTGTATTTCCACGCTTCAACAGACGATCCCGGCCAACCACCGTGGAGCATAAACTTCGCTAAACGTGAATCGTTGGATTCCAAGCTCATACGTTGGCATTCACTTCGTTGCGCAACCAATCATACCCCTTGGCTTCCAGCTCCAAGGCCAATGTATAATCCCCGCTACGAACGATACGCCCGTCCATGAGAACGTGGACATAATCCGGACGGATATAGTCTAACAGGCGTTGGTAGTGGGTGATGACCACAAAGCTGTTGTTGTTGTTACGCAAACTGTTCACCCCCTCGGCAACGATCCGGAGTGCATCGATATCCAAACCGGAGTCCGTTTCATCCAGGATGGCTAAGCGGGGTTCCAGCATAGCCAGTTGAAAAATTTCGTTGCGTTTTTTTTCGCCGCCCGAGAATCCCAGATTGACCGGACGAGACAGATACGAGGCATCCAATTGAACCAAGGCCGCTTTTTGGCGCATCATTTTCAAAAAATCCCCGGCTTCCAGCGGGTCCAAACCCCGCATGCTGCGCACCTTGTTGACCGCCGAGCGCATGAAATTGGTATTGCTGACCCCAGGAATTTCAACGGGGTACTGAAAGGCCAAAAAAACGCCCAGCCAGGCTCGCTCTTCGGGCTCCAAGGCCAGCAAATCCTGTCCATCCAAGTAAACCTCTCCTTGGATATCGTACCCGGGTCTACCGGCCAAAACATGGGATAGCGTTGATTTTCCTGAACCGTTGGGCCCCATAATCGCATGCACTTCTCCGGAGGGAATTTCAAGGTTCAGGCCTTGAAGAATGGGGCGGCCCTGTATGGAGGCGTAAAGGTTTTTGATTTGAAGCAAGGGGGTGGGGTTGGTTGTCATACCGGATGGTGATGGGATTTTATCCTACGCTGCCCTCGAGGGAAATGGCCAGCAGTTTTCTCGCTTCAACAGCAAATTCCATGGGCAGTTTATCCAAAACTTCCTTGGCGTACCCGTTGACGATTAGAGCGATGGCTTCTTCGGTAGGGAGCCCTCGTTGTTGGCAATAGTACAGGAGGTCCTCCTCGATCTTGGAGGTGGTGGCCTCGTGTTCTACTTGGGCATCAGGGCAGTTAATTTCAAAATAAGGATAGGTATGCGCGCCGCAACGATCGCCCATGAGCAGGGAATCGCATTGGGAATAATTTCGAGCGTTCAAGGCTCCTTCGCGGACCTTCACCAAACCTCGATACGTGTTTTGGCCCCGACCGGCACTAATCCCCTTGCTAACAATACGGCTGGTTGTATTGCGGCCAATATGGATCATTTTGGTTCCGGTATCGGCCTGCTGAGCCCGAGCGGCCAAGGCAACCGAGTAAAATTCACCGGTGCTATCATCCCCCTGAAGGACGACGCTGGGATATTTCCAAGTGATCGCCGAACCTGTTTCGACCTGTGTCCAGGATATTTTGGAGCGGTGCCCTTTGCAAAGACCCCGCTTGGTAACAAAATTGTAGATACCGCCCACTCCTTGAGCATCCCCGGGGTACCAGTTTTGCACGGTGGCATAGCGGATTTCGGCATCGTCCATGGCAACCAGTTCGACAACGGCTGCGTGCAATTGGTTTTCGTCTCTTTTGGGTGCTGTGCATCCTTCCAAATAGGACACATAGGAGCCTTCTTCGGCCACAATCAGCGTGCGCTCAAACTGTCCGGTACCCGCGGCATTGATTCGAAAATAGGTACTCAATTCCATGGGGCAACGAACACCGCGTGGGATGTACACAAAGGACCCGTCCGAAAAAACAGCAGAATTAAGGGCTGCGTAAAAATTATCGGTATACGGGACCACTTTGCCCAGGGATTTTCGAACCAAATCCGGGTGGTTTTTGACCGCTTCGCTAAAGGAGCAAAAAACAATCCCTTGTTCGGCCAAACGGGCTTTGTAGGTGGTTGCAACCGATACAGAGTCCAAAACGGCATCCACCGCCACCCCTGCCAAAATCAACTGTTCTTCCAAAGGAATCCCCAGTTTGTCGTAGGTGGCTTTGATTTCAGGATCCAATTCGTCCAGGGATTCCAGTTTTTTGGCGGCTTTGGGAGCGGCGTAATACGAAATATCCTGGAAGTCGATGGGGGGAATCTCCAAATGGGCCCAATCGGGCAAAGGCATTTTTTGCCAATAGTCAAAGGCCTTTAACCGCCATTCAAGCAACCATTCCGGTTCCTCTTTACGGGCTGAAATCAGGCGAACTACATCGGTGTTCAGACCTTTGGGGTCGATGTCCTGTTCGATGTTGCTAACAAAACCAAAAGCGTAGTCGTCCTCGGCCCAACGGGTGAGCAAAGCATCGTCCGGATGGTTATCGTTGGCCATAGGGGGGTAACAAGGTGGTGAAAGCTTTTGTTTAGACAAAGTCTAAACAGCCGCAAAGATAATTGTTTACCAACGCAAGGACTCCTTGTTCAAAAATGCCGCAACGCCTTGACGGCAGGGCTCGCTTTGGCGGGCTTCAACATTGACATCGATGGCGTTTATCATGGCTTGCTCCAGGGTTTTTCCTACATTTTGAGCAAGCAATTTCTTGGTTAATGCCAATGAGTTACCCGAGTTTAACTGAATTAATTGTTGAACAAATTCATCCACGCTGGCCTCCAAGGCATCCCTTTCCACCAGGCGATACACCAAGCCGTAGTCCAATGCCTGGGCGGCCGTGATGCGCGCTGCATTTAGCAACAGGGGTCGGGCATGGCCTTCGCCCATTTTTCGGCAGAGAAAAACGGAAACCATCGCCGGTACAAAGCCGATGGCCGCTTCGGTGTAGGCAAAACGCGCTTCGGGTACGGTAAAGACCCAGTCGCAAACCGATACCAAGCCACAACCACCGGCCAAGGCATGACCCTGCACCCTCGCAATCACGGGCTTGGGTCCGCTGTAGAGTCTTTGATAGAGGTCGGCCAGTCGCAGCGAATCCTGTCGCTGCTCGTCTTCGGTCCACGATTGCATGGCCTGAAGCGATTCCAAATCTGCACCCGCGCTAAATACATCGCCACGCGCTGCCAGAACCAAGGCACGGACTTCATCGTTCTTCATGGCATCGCTGACCGCCTGGTCCAAGGCCTGAACCATGGCAGGATTCAAGGCGTTTTTTTTGTCCGGACGGTTCAGCGTGATGGTCGCCACCCGGTTTTGAATTTGGTATTCGATCATAAC
>JAIXRA010000066.1 GCA_027485465.1 Bacteroidota bacterium
TCGACTCGGTTCGGTGGTTCCCAACACATTTTTATGCCGGCCTACCCTCCGGAGCAGGTGGCCGAGATGGCCAGCATGGCGGATCATGTTTCCTTTAATTCGGTATCCCAATTCTTGCAGCACGGCGCGGCTTTTCGGAGTCATCGAGCGGATGTTCAATTGGGGTTGCGGATTAACCCGGGCTATTCGCCGGTTAGCACCGACCTGTACAACCCATGTGCCGCCGGGTCTCGTTTAGGAACCCGTTTGCATGATTTGGAGCGCGGGTACCAGTCCCTGGAGCAGGCCGGTCTGGAACCGGATTTTTTGCATTGCCATAACCTATGCGAAAGTGGGGCGGACGCCTTGGCCCAAACCTTGGATATTCTGGCCAGGGATTTTGAGCCTTGGCTTCAGCGCGTTCGTTCCCTGAACTTGGGAGGTGGACATTTGATGAGTCGTGAGGATTACAATTTGGAACAAGCCGCCGAGGCCATCGCGGGCTTCAAGGCTCAATTTCCTCATCTTCAACTGATCATGGAACCGGGTTCGGCTTTGGTTTGGGAAACAGGTTATTTTCGATCCAAAGTGTTGGACATCATGCAGACCGAGGCTTTACCCGTGGCTATTTTGGATAGCAGCATCACAGCCCACCTGCCCGATGTTCTGGAAATGCCCTACCAGCCACGCATCTTGGGTGCAGCCATGGAGTCCACCTCCACCCATTCCCATTGTTATCGTTTGGGGGGGCAATCCTGTTTGGCGGGTGACCAAGTTGGGATCTACGCCTTCGGGAAACCACTCCAAACGGGCGACGACCTCGTCTTCATGGACATGATGCACTATACCATGGTCAAAACCAATACCTTCAATGGTATGGAATTACCTTCCATCGGCCTTTGGCGAAGCAACAGTGGCTTTGAATTAATTCGCCGCTTTGGTTACGAGGACTTTGAGTCGCGACTTTCTTAGGGTATGGACCACAGGCGCTGATGGCTATCGCCTGTTGAGGTGCAGGTGATTTCGGGCTTTAATCCACGTAGGTTTCTTTGAACACGGATTTGACCTGAGCGATTTCCTTAGGGGAAATAAAGTCAAAATTCCGAAGAATCCTGTTTCTGTCCACACACCTAATTTGGTCCAAGACGATCCAACTCTCGGCTTTGCCGTGGTTGACTTTGACTCTAGTGGGATAGGGTTTGGAGGTGCTTGTCAAAGGAGCCACGACAATGGTCTGCAAATATTTATTCATCTCATTGGGTGAGATGATAAGGCAAGGCCTGGTTTTCTTGATTTCACTCCCTTGCGTAGGATCAAGGTTGATGAGCACGATTTGGTACTGCTTTATTTCCATTCGTCGGTGTTTTCGTCTTCAAAGAAGTCGATGTCCAAGAGCCTATCGTCACCGTTTTCATGCATTTTTTGGAAGGATTCTTCCCAGCCCTTTCTTGGTGTAGGCAGTGCCTTCAGGATAATGTAGTCTTCTTTGAGGATTAATTCAACCACATCTTTGATTTGGTACTTTTCGAGGATGGTCTTTCCCAAGCGTATTCCTTTGGAATTTCCGATAGGTATCACAGTTGTATTCATGGCTCCCAATTGTAGTTACAAAGTAAGCACATTCTTTGTCCAAATCCAAATAAATACCATTGATTAGATCGTATCAAAGGGGAGACTAGCAAAAACCGTGGCAGCCCCTTGGCCCATGGATTCGTTGAATACGAACAACCTAATTGGGGACATCGTAATCGATGACCAAGCGATTGGATAGGGGGCGACCAACGCAAGTGAGGCAGGCTCCGGAGGCGATTTCCGAGGCACTGATGGCTTCCTGATCACCGATAAACATTTCCCCGGAGATTTTCTTGGCACGGCACATCCCGCAAACCCCCATGGTGCAGGCGTAGGGCAAATCAATGCCTTGTTCCAGAGCCGTTTCCAAAATATACCGTCCAGGTTCCACGGCAAATTCGTAGACCTTGCCGTCCACCTTGAGGGTGACAACCGGAAGGGCACCGGGATCATCGTCCACCGAACTTGGGGTTGGAGACGGAGCTTCCACCTTGGGGCTGGATTGAAAAAAGAGTTCTTTGTGAATGCGATGGCTGGCAACGCCTTGGGCTTGGAGCCAGTGCTCGGTATCGTGCACCAAGCCCTCGGGACCGCAGAGGTAAAAAGAGGCCTCCCGGTTGGAAAGATGCTGGGCAAGGACCGTGGTATCGATGCGACCGTGATGGAGCAGACCTTTGAGCGATTCTTGGCCGTGCAGACTACGGCTCAAGCAATGCACCACCTGAAGGCGCTGGGGGTTTTCATCCTGAAGGCGGTTCAAGGCCTTGCCAAAGATGACTTCTTCGGCGCTTCGGCTTCCATAGAGCAATAGGATATGGGGAGCCGAGGGATGGCGCAACGCCATCGATAACATCGAAAACAAGGGGGTAATGCCCGAACCAGCTCCCACCAAAACCACCGGAGGCAGGGTGGACATCGCGGGGTCCAGGGCAAAATTTCCGTACGGGGGCAATACATCCAAGCGATCCCCTTCGTGGAGGTTGTCCAACAAATGATTGGAAACCAATCCCCCCGGCAAACGCTTGACGCAGACCCCGAGGGTGGGGAGCTCCGCAGGATCCGTGAAAATGGAATAGGAACGACGGTAGCTTTGGCCGTTGATGGAAACCATCAAGGTCAAGAATTGACCCGGAACAAAGGAAGAAATTTCTTCGCTACGGAAATAAATCAAAAGGGCGTCCGGAGTTTCCCGTTCCAAGCGGTGGACGACGAGGCTGAGTTTTTCGGTCATGGGTTTAGGAATTGGTGTGGACGGCGACCATATCGCGGCGACCGACCCAAACCATGCGTTGGTTAACAAAATTGGCATCGCAGAAGGAAGCAGTCCCCGCTGCGTTTCCGCCTGTTCCGTGAAAATCCGAGAAGGCGGCATGCTGGTTGAGATAAATCGGACCGGTCAAGTTAAAGGAGACCGGAACAAAGGCTTCAGCCAATTGATCCGCTATGCGCTCACAGAGAGTGGCATCGTTGCAATAGATCCCGCAACTCAGGGCCCCGTGTTGTTTGATTTGTTCCAACATCAGGTTCATGGCCTGGTCCACTTCTGGGTAGGGAATGACAAAGGCAATGGGACCAAATTGTTCAGCACCAAACCAATCCTTGCGGTCCACGTTGGCTTCGACCAGCAAAGGGGAGCAGGACAGGGCATGCGGGAAGGCCTCGTGAGCCACGGCTTCGGACCCCAAGAGGACGGCATCGCCTGCCTGCTCTTGGAGGGAACGGATGCGTTCCATGGTTCTGGAATTTTGGACGGTCGCCAAAACACCGGGACCCATCTGAGGATGGTCTTTGATCTTGCGGAGGGCTTGGCGAAGGCCGTCCACCAAATCCTGGTAGCTGTGGTGTTGACCGCTGGCATCCGTGATTCCTTTGGTTGGAAGGAAAATATTTTGGGGGGCGGTACACATTTGCCCGGCGTACAACGAAATCGAAAAAGCCAAATTATCCCAAACTGCCTTGAGGTCCGGGGCCGAATGAACGAGCACGGCGTTGACGCCTGCTTTTTCGGTAAAAACAGTTTTGCCAAAAAGGCTTTGGGCTTCCAACCATTGACCAAACTCGCTGTTGCCTGTATAATCGATGGTGCGGACCTCCGGATGGGTAGCCAGTTCCTTGGTGAGGGGATGGGCGGTGCTATCGCAGGCCAGTTGGCACAGATTGGGGCTGAATCCGTTTTCTTGTAAGACCTTTTGGATGACCGCTGTGACAATCGCGATGGGGTAAACGGCTTTGGGATGCGGTTTGACCAAAACCGGATTGCCGACAGCCAGGCTGGCATAGATTCCGGGCAGGCTGTTCCAAGTGGGGAAGGTGGAGCATCCAATAACCAAGCCCACGCCTTTGCCGATCGGTTTCCAGGTTTTGTGCAATTCGACCGAGATTTTGCCCATGCTCTTGACCCAATCGGCCTGTTCGGCGTAGCGGGTTTGTTCCTGCCAGGCCATGGCAACGCATTCCAGAGCGCGGTCCGCGGCATGGGGGCCGGAGGCCTGAAAGGACATCATGTAGGACTGCCCGGTGGTGTGCATGGTCGCATGGGCGATTTCCACAAAATGATCGCGCAGGCGCATCAAGCTTTCCACTAAGATGGCGCACCGAAGTTCCGCCCCGGCTTGGAGCCAGGAACTGCGAGCTTGAACGGCTTTGGCGACCAGGGTTTTGTCCGCAAACACAGGATAACGAATACCGAGACCGCTTTGGAGGTACGGCGAAATTTCTTCGCCCTCGAAGCGCAGGGGCTGGTCCTGCAGAAGCCGGTCAAAGTCCTTGTTGAGGGTGGCATGAAAGGCCGCTTCACCCTGAGCCGCTGCTTCGGCGGGGTAGGCCTTGGGGTTCTCTGGGAAAGGGCTGTAATAACGACGGTCGTGCAAGGCAGCAACGGCTTCTTGCAACAGCGGGCGGTGGGTTTCGATCAAGCTCATAGTTGGGTGTTGAATTCGGTAAAAATAGGTTAGTGCTTACCTTTACCGATAGCACCCTTCACCAACATTCGAGTCATATGAAAGGTTTTGAAACCTACCAAGAGAAGAAAATTCAAAGCATGCAAGGCGGAGGGACCGCCCGCATGGAGGCCCAGCATCGCAAAGGCAAATTGAGTGCCCGCGAGCGCCTCGATGTTTTGTTGGACCCCGGTTCGTTCGAAGAAATGGGCGGGTTGGTAACCCATCGTTGCCGAGATTTTGGTTTGGAAAACGAGGTCTACCTGGGAGATGGGGTGGTTACGGGTCTGGGCACCGTGAACGGTCAACGCATCGCGGTTTTTTCTCAAGACTTCACGGTCCTCGGAGGCTCCTTGTCCGAAACCCATGCCGAGAAAATCATCAAGCTGATGGACCTGGCATTGCGAATCGGGGTTCCGGTGGTGGGTTTGAACGACTCGGGCGGGGCCAGGATCCAGGAAGGCGTGACATCCCTGGCAGGTTATGCTGATATCTTCTACCGCAATGTCAAGGCCTCCGGGTTGGTACCCCAACTTTCGGTCATAATGGGACCTTGTGCAGGGGGTGCCGTTTATTCTCCGGCCATCACCGATTGGATTTTTATGGTGGAACAGACCTCTTATATGTTCGTTACCGGACCCAATGTGGTCAAAACGGTGACCCACGAAGAGGTGAGTTCCGAAGAACTGGGCGGGGCCACAACCCATGCCACACGCTCGGGCATTGCGCATTTTACCTACCCCAACGAGGTCGAATGCCTTCAAGCGGTTCGTAGGCTGCTGAGCTATTTGCCGCCCAATTGTGCCGTTCGGCCCCTGCGCGGTTCCGGTTGGCCCCAGCCCACCGCGTCGGATCGCCGGCCCGCCCTCGATCGCATCGTCCCCGAAAGTTCCAACAGCCCCTACGATATGCAAGAAGTGATTTCTGCCTTGGTGGACGAGGGTTCTTGGATGGAGGTACAGCCCGAGTACGGGGGCAATATCCTGGTGGGCTTTGCCCGCATGGGCGATCAAACCATTGGGGTGGTGGCCAACCAGCCCATGATTCTGGCCGGGGTCCTGGACAACAATGCATCGCGCAAGGCGGCCCGCTTTGTCCGCTTCTGCGATGCTTTTCAAATACCCCTTTTGGTTTTGGTGGATGTACCGGGTTTCTTGCCCGGAACCGAGCAAGAATGGAACGGGATTATTACCAACGGGGCCAAATTATTGTATGCCTTTTCGGAAGCTACGGTCCCCAGGGTTTCGCTCATTACCCGCAAGGCCTACGGTGGTGCCTACGATGTCATGAATTCCAAGCATATTGGTGCCGATATCAACCTGGCCTGGCCCTCCGCTGAAATCGCGGTAATGGGCCCCAAGGGTGCAGCCGAAATCATTTTTAAGAGCGAAATCGCTTCAAGCAAAAATCCTGAAGAGACTCTAAATCAAAAAGTTAACGAATACACCGAAAAATTTGCCAACCCCTATATTGCGGCCTCCAGGGGCTTTGTGGACGATGTAATTCTACCATCCGAAAGTCGAATGCGTATCCTTGGGGCCTTTGGCGCCCTTCAGACCAAAGCCCATCAGCCTTTACCCAAAAAACACGGTAACATTCCCTTATGATCAATCAACTTTTGAAAGCCCTTCTGTTCGTGGCTGTTTTTGGGCTGACAGCTTGGGCCGTTTTGGAAGGAACCCGAACCTGTTCCGAAGCATCGTCCGCCCCTAACAGCCTGCCGGTCCAGCCAGACCAAGCCAGTGGTCCGGTTTTGGGAGGTCCAAACAGCGGAACCTCCATGGCCTACATCCGTTCCGAGGAGGTGGCCCGGGATTTCCGTTGGATGGCCCGCCAAAAAGACGCCCTCAAGGCTCGACTCCTGAAGGCCGAAAAAGAATGGGAGGGGGAGGCCTCTCGTTTTCAAAAAGACCTACAGGATTTTCAACGCAAGGCCGCCGGGATGGGGGAATCCCAACGTCAAATGGCCGAGCAGAGCCTTGCCCGTCGTCAGCAGAACTTGGAGCAAATGAGGGAGGGCATGGTGACCGAATTGTCCAAAACCGAAGAAGCGCTGGACGCTGAGTTAAGGTCCTTAATGGACGGGGAGTTCAAAGCCTTCGCCCAAAAAGCGGGGTACGATTACCTCTGGGCCCTGCAGCCAGGGTCGGGACTCTTGTACGGGGACAGTGCTCGCGATGTGACACGGAGCCTTGTTGACTTTTTGAACCAGCGGCACCCCCGCTAGTTTCAAGGTCTTCTTGGGGGGAGCGGACCGCTAGGGCCGGTTGGCCTACCAGAACCAGCCCTTGTCCAAGAAGACCCGAAAAGCAAGGCCTAAAACGATGGCAGCCAAGATCCAAGTTTTCTGAGGCTTGAGCATCCGAAGATCCCGCACGATGATGAATTCCTTTTCCCGATAAAAGGGCAGAAACATCATCATGGCTACGTAAACAATCCCAAACTCTGCGAGGTAAATCATTTCGTGCATCGAGTCGCCCAAGCGGGGCATGGTTCCCGATCCTTGGAGGAAAAAGTCAACGCTTAGGCTGTGAAGTAACCCAATAAACAAGGAACCGGCCAGTACAGGCAGGCCTATAAAAAAGTGCAGATATTTGAGTCGTTGTCCTTTGTAAACCAAATGCTTAGAATACGCCGTTTCGAGTGCAAATAGAACCCAAATCGCTGAAAGGAAGAACAAAATACCCGCACTCAACATGGACAGGCCAAAGACCATGGAGGAACTGAGATACAACCATCCTGCCAGGTAACCAAATTCTTCGAAAGCTGCAATACCGGGCAATACGGAGCCCAAGGCCCGCATCATGCTATGCAAAAACAACCAAAAAGCAAAGGTTCGATACGGGCCTTCGCGTTGCTTGGTCCACTGAAACAAGGCCAGGTAGAGAACGAATTGGAGGAAATTAACGACCAAGGGAGCGCTGAAAATCGATACGGCATCGGAACTTTCCCAGCCGGTGATGTTGGTGAAAAGGATTTTATGATAGAAAATTACGGGGCCTCGGTTGGACAATGACGCGAGCACCGCCGAGGCGATTTTGCCCGGAAAGTAAACGGCTAAATAACCCAGTACAAAAAAGGCAAACGAATTCAGCGCTGTATTGCGCAGGTAAAACGGAACATCTTTGGACGAAGACTTGAGGCTTTTGCCAGGATTGAAGACCATGCGTTCTTTGTCATCGGGCCCCAAACGTGACTCATCGGCCCGGTACAAATCCCCGTCGATACGGTCATCAATTCGAGATTTGGATCGTCGACGGTGCCCGCCCTGCGAACTGCCCGAAGACTTTCCTGATTTTGAACCGAACCCCAACATTTTTCAAATTTATTCAAATTTAGTATGAGGCCAAGATTTTCCCGTGCATGGGGTTTGGTTTAATCATCGAATCCTATTTTTAGTTTCATAATTAATATTATGTATAATAATAAAAGTGGACTTCGAATCCAATCTGCAAAAACCTCCTTTGCTTTAACCTTTGTGTAAATCCAACCATTGTCTTCCAACCATCCCTTTATGACCGTGATTCCCTATTCAGCCTACTCTTATTGGGAAAAAGAACGTATGATCGGCCCTTGGGATTTTGTGATTATTGGCGCTGGTGTCACCGGATTGAACGCCGCGATCGAACTCAAAAGACAAAAACCCAACCTCCGGGTCTTGGTCCTCGAAGCCAAGAAATCCGGCGCGGTGGCCAGCTCCAGGTCGGCTGGTTTTTTGTGTTTGGGCAGCCCTTCCGAACAGATGTCATCGTTAGAGGCCCTTGGCGAAGCGGCTTGGTTGCACTGGACCGCGGCCAAGTGGGCCGGGATTCAGCGATTGCTTCGTCTCCTGGGGGCTAAATCGATGAATTACAAAAGGGTTAAGGCTTTTGAGGTCGTTCCGCCTCCTGGTGCCTTTCGTCGCAGCGATACGGATTTGGACCGTGTGGCCCAAAGTCTCCAGGAAATGAACGCATTGATGCAAAGGGTTGACTCGCATCCCTTGCCGTTTCGATCGGAACGCAAACGCGACAAGGCCACCGAAGTCCCGTTGCCTTTCCCGTATTACGGAGAACCCATTCGACTAAAAACCCAACAGGGTTGGGGAATGGATTCGACCCTGGCCCTGCCCATCGCCTTTGAAGGCCAGGTCCACCCCATGCTTTTGGTTGATTCCTTGAAGCGATATGCGACCAATTTGGGAATTCAATTACTCAACGGTTTTCCCGTGGATTCCTTGGGTTCAGCAGACGCAGATTTGCAAGATATATATTTTGATAATCAATTGATAATTAAATCAAAAAATATTATCATTTGTACCAATGCTTTAACCAATGCTCTGCTTCCCACACCGCAGGTGATTCCTCAGCGAGGCCAAGTTTTGGTATCGGCTCCCATACCAGGCGGGATACCGGAACGGCTCAAAGGGAATTTTCACGGGGATGCGGGTTACCTCTATTACCGCAACTTAGGAAACGACCGCCTTCTATTGGGAGGAGCCCGCAACCTGGATTTTCAGGGCGAGCAGACCGATCGTTGGGCCGAGAATCCAGCCATTACCCAGCATCTCACCGATTACGCCCTTCAGGTTTTGGGTTTGAAGGCCGAGGGTTTGGTTTGGGAACAGGCCTGGAGTGGTACCATGGGCTTTACCCCTTCAGGGGTTCCCCACCTCCAAGCCTTGGGGACGCATCGTTGGTTGGTGGCTGGTATGAATGGAATGGGGATGGCCTTGGGTCCAGAAATGGGCCGACGTGTGGCGCGTTGGGCTTTGGCCCCCAGCAACGTTGATCCCCAAAAAGCAGGTTTGCTTCCCTAAACTTCCCGGGCCGCTAACCATCGTTCGGCGTCCAAGGCCGCCATGCAACCGGAACCAGCGGCGGTGACCGCTTGGCGGTACATCTTGTCTTGGGCATCACCGGCCGCAAAAACCCCTTCCAAATTGGTTCGGGTTGTTCCGGGAACCGTCAGGAGATAACCCGTTTCGTCCATGTCCAATTGCCCCTTGAACAAAGCTGTATTAGGGCTGTGGCCAATGGCCACAAAAAAGCCCTGGATGGGAATTTCGGAGAGGGTTCCATCCAAATTGTTCCGCAATCGAACGGCTTCGACTTGGTCTTTACCAAGGATTTCGTCGGTGCTGCTGTTCCAATGAACCATGAGATTAGGGGTTCGAAAAACCCTTTCCTGCATGGCTTTGGAAGCTCTTAATTCGTCACGACGTACGATGAGATGCACCGTCTTGCAAAGTTTGGCCAGATAGGTCGCCTCCTCTGCTGCGGTATCCCCTCCACCGACGACTGCTACATCCTGTCCTCGAAAGAAGAAACCATCGCAAACGGCGCAGGCCGAAACCCCGTGGCCGTTCAGTCTTTGTTCCGAAGGCAAACCCAGCCATTTGGCCGAGGCCCCTGTGGAAATAATGACCGCATCCGCGCTGAGGGTATGCTGATCATCCACTTTGATGATTTTGGGATGGGCATCGAGTCGGGCTTCGGTCACAATTCCGTATCGGATATCGGTTCCCATGCGTTGGGCCTGTTGCCGAAAATCCTCCATCATTTGGGGACCCATGATGCCGTTGGGATAGCCGGGATAGTTCTCAACATCCGTTGTAATGGTCAATTGACCCCCGGGCTGCAGGCCCTGGTACAATACCGGCTTTAACCCAGCGCGAGCGGCGTAGATGGCAGCGGTGTATCCGGCAGGACCGGAACCAATAATGAGGCAGGCATGATGTTCCATAGGAGGACAAAACTACAAGTGAAAAGTGCGAAAGACCCCGATTCGTTGACCGGTTCAAGGCCGTTCCGGCACCTTGAAAGTGTAATGAACCGACCCGTAACCGGCCCAAAGCCCCAAGACCCGGCCGCGAAGGGCGCGCAGATTGGTGGTTACCACCGGTTGGGCTCCAAAAGGCCCCCCACTCCCTCCGGTCGCTTGGGCCAATCCGCTCCAAAAAAGAAAATTGGTTCGGTCAATCGATGCCCATTTGATTTGAATGCTATCCCCTGCCTTGAACAAGCCAAACTCATCAAAGGTGGTTGAATCGTTGAACAAATAGGCTTCTTTGCCTCTGGGTAACACAAAATCCAAGGACTGGCCGTTGAAGAATTGGTCATCGTAAACCGAATTGAAGGCCGTGGACCATTGATCCTCGTTTTGGATCCGACTGAAAACCCGAACATGGTCACCGGGTGCCTGCGGGTCCCGGTATCGATAAAAAAGTTGTACCAATTGGCTGTCTCTGGCGGTAGGTTGGCTGGATGGGTTGGCTTGTTTTTGCAAAAAAGCCCTGGAACGTACCCAAAGGCTGTCGATCCGTGAAGGGACCGGTACTTTGGTTTCACCAACGATTTCGTGATCCGGATGCAGGATATGAATTCGGTAGGTCCGGTTGTGACGCCCCCTGATTTTGGTGCCTTGGTAATTAAAAACCGTCCAGTATTGGAGAATCGGCAAGGCCGGAAAGAGCTGCGGCTTGAGCGTGTCCAACTCGGTATGACCCAAGGAGTCGGTGGATTGCACCGTAATGGTCGCCGAATAATCCAACAAGTTGAGAACGGCGTTGAGGTCCACCGGGTCAAAGTACGCTGAATTTCGACTGATAGAGACCTTGATGAGCGAGTCCGGTTCCACCACCCCGTACACAACCAAATGCGGTTGGGGCGGCGGCAAGTTGAGGTCGATATTCCGCTCGCAGCTGCTACCTCCCATGAGAACCATCCATAGGAGAATTCCACGTACAGACAAACCTGTTTGGAGATTTTTTAGAATTTGAAGTTCCACGTGACGGAAGGAATAATGGGGAACAAGGAAACCTTTTTGGCCTGGATCTGGAGGGTGCCTTGTTGGAGGGAACCCTCGTTGTCAAGGTAGATAAAAAAGGGATTCAAACGGCTGTAAACATTGTAGATCGCAAAGACCCATTCTCCTTTGTACCGACGCCGTCCGCTACCCTGCGCCGTCTCGCCAGCGCTTTGATTGGATGGTGTATAAACCGCCGAAAAATCCAGCCGATGGTAGTGTGGCAATCGAAAACTGTTGCGTTCTCCTATCTGGTCAATAATTTGACCTTCAAAGAAATACCTCGATTCAGGTAAGGTATAAGCGTTTCCGGTTGAATAAACAAAAGTCCCCGAGAACTTCCAACGCGGACTCTGAACCCAGGTCCCTACCACCGATAAATCGTGCCTTCGGTCAAATTTGTAGGGGTAGGCCTTTCCTTGCATAATATCATCAAAAAAGCGGTTGGTCCAAGACAAGGTATACCCAACCCAACCGGTCAATTTGCCTCGATTTTTTTTAACAAAAAGTTCCATTCCGTAGGCCTCTCCCCTGCCAAAGACCAGGTCGTTTTCGATTAAGGGGTTGAAGCCGTTGACAGCCCCTTCGCGGAAATCGATTTGGTTTTGGAGGTCTTTGTAATAAATCTCGGCCGATGTTTCAAAGGTGTTATCGAGGAAGTTTCGGAAATAACCGGCTGCGTATTGCAAGCCAATTTGAGGTCGGACCTTCAGGGTACTGGGGATCCATAAATCGGCCGGCAAGGAGGTCCCAGACGAAGACGCTAGATGGATGAACTGGAGATTGCGAGTGATTGCAAATTTGATGGAAGATTGCTTATCCACCAGATAACGTAGGTTAAGTCGGGGTTCCCAGGCCGGGTAGCGAACAACCTTTTCGCCGGGCCCAAAGCCTACGCTGTCCAAACGAGTCACCAAGGTAGCGTCGGTGTATCGTTCGTAGCTGTAAGGACCGTATTGCTGAAAGACAGCGAAACGAATTCCCGCATTGACCTGCCAGCGAACGGTGATGTCCCATTCATCCCGAACATAGGCGGACCATTCGATGGCGTTCAAACGTCGGATATTGTTGGTTGCAATGTCAAAATCACCGGCTCTGCCTTCGACTACACTGGGCAAAAACCAATGCCGGATGAGTTGACTACCAAATTTGAGACGATGCCGGGTGGATAGCTGGTAATCCAAATCTTGCTTGAAGGTGAGGTTGCGGACCCCTGAATTGAGGTTGATGGTAAAATCGTTTTGGGTAAAACGGGTGCCAAATTCAAAATCGCTGTAAACCAATGAATGATTGGCAAAAAGCCGGGGGCTCAGGATTCGGTTCCATCGCAGAGTCGCCGTTGAGTTACCCCAGGGTATGCTAAAGCGGAAACCATTTTCTCGGTTGTTAAAGTCAAAAACATCTTTGCCAAAATAGGCCGAAGCATACAGCCTGTCTTTGGGACTCGCTTGCCAGTTAATCTTGGCGTTGAGGTCGTAAAAAAAATATCCCGATCCCTTGGCGGGTGCATCTTTGGGGATCAAGGGGTCCACCAAGACATCCAAATACGTCCGACGGCCCGAAAGGATGTAGGAAGCTTTGCCTTTCTTTAGAGGTCCTTCGGTGGTAAAACGGGAAGCGATCAAACCAAGACCACCCTGTGTAACATGTTTTTGGTTGTTCCCTTCGCGCATGGTCAGGTCCAGAACGGAGGAAATTCGACCTCCGTATTCGGCCGGCATGCCCCCTTTGATCAACTGACTGTTGGCCAAAGCGTCTGCATTAAACACCGAAAAAAAGCCAAACAGATGGGAGGCATTGTAGACCACCGCTTCGTCCAACAAAATTAAATTTTGGTCCGGACCCCCACCCCTCACATAAAAGCCGGTGGTGCCCTCCCCCCCGTTTTTGACCCCTGGTAACAATTGAATGGTTTTGAGAATATCGGCTTCGCCCATCAGGGCTGGCAGGCTTTTGACCTGACGGATATCCACTTCGTTCACACTCATTCGACTTTGGGTTATATGATCCTCTGCGCGTTTTCCTTCCACCACGATCTCGGCACCCTCTACGATGGATTCCTCAAGAACCAGGTTGAGTTGGGTATTTCGTTGGAGTCGAATGGTTTTGGTGAGCGGACGGTACCCCAGGTACTGTACAACCAGGGTGTGTTCCCCAGAATCTAACATCAAAGAATAATAGCCGTATTGATTGGCAACGGTTCCCGTTCCCTGGGCCAAGACTTGAACCGTGGCCCCAACCAGGTTCTCTCCGTTTTGACCACGGATATACCCCGAAACGGCATATCGTGGAATCTTGTCCAAGTTTAGAACATCATTCGTGGACCCGAATGAGGACGAACCGATGGATCCAGGGTTCGTACTGTAGACATCATTCGAAGCATGCGTTCCTATGAGGATTGTCCAAAGAAAGAGATAGACCTGCCGGCGGATGTTATGAAAATGCGGGTACACGAAGGGGGTGCTCTAGAAAATAACCAGGAGGTCTAAGGAAGGAGAAGACAAGTTTTACGATCCCGGTAAGACTTCCCGGTTAGTGATACAACATAAAATCCCGGCTTCGGTTTGGTAATTTCTACAAAATTTTGGCCGGACTCCGATGGCCAATTGAACTCGTTGTCTTGAACTCGCTGACCCTGGGTATTAAACCAGGAGATTTGGTAGGTTCCTATGGGTAAACGGTTGCCACGCAGGAGGAGACTTTGGTCTTGGGTGCAAGGCTGCGGTGCCCAAGTCCAGGACGGAAGACTATCCATCGTAGAGGGACTCCAACCGGCCAGGGTAAGCGCCCTCTGCAAGTTCGGTACCCCGTAACCGTTGAGCGTATCGGGGTTGGTGGACCTATTGCTGCAGCGCTCAAGCAGGTCCAGAATTTGGTAGGCCTGGCGATTGGGCAGGGCCTGCCAAAGACAGGTGGCCAAACCAGCCATGATGGGTCCCGCAAAAGAAGTTCCCGATACCAAAGCCACGCCAGGTCCTGGAATGGCGCAGGTAGCGGCCCCTGCTCCCACTGCCATCACATTGGGTTTTATTCGACCATCGGCCGTTGGACCCATGCTGCTGAAACCGATTCGAACGCCCAGCGTATCGGTTGCTCCAACGGCCAAGACGGAATCCCCGTCGGCAGCAGCACCGATTTTGAACCAGGGACCGCCTCCGTAATTGCCTGCTGAATTGACGACCAAAATACCTTTGGAGGCCGCCAAATCCGAGGCCCTTGTCATGCGTGTTGTGTTACCATCCATATCCGCCCAGCTGTGATTCCAACCAGGAACATCAAAGGTGGTGTAAATGAGTGAGCTGTTAAAAACATCCGCACCCAAGCTATCGGCCCTTTCGGCCGCGACCACCCAATTGTCTTCTTCGATCGGGTTCTCGCTGCCCCCTACATTGTTCTCCGTTCGGTACAGCATATACTCGGCTTTGGGGGCCGTTCCCATCAATTCACCGGGAAGGTTGGCAGCCATGCATCCCATGACATAGGTTCCGTGCCCGTCCAATTCGTAGACCATGGAATCCATGTCCACAAAATCAAAGGCATCGAGCACTCCATTGCGCGCATAGAGGGAATCAAAGGCCCGAATTTGGGGCATGGCAACAAATCCAGCGTCAAAAACAGCAATTCGAAGACCCTGACCGCGGTAGCCCAAATCGTGTAGAAAATCCCCTTTGTGCAAGCGGATTTGGGCCGATGAAGCTCCGTATCCTGAGCTGGTCCGTCCTACAGATGAAATGGGCAAAGGAACCGGGTGAACGGCAAGCTTGTGGGAAGGATACCGTCCGTCCTGACCGGCTTTGCGTCCGTTGGGCAGGGTTTGACGAACAAAAGGCAGGTTGTAAATTCTTTGGAGAACCAAGGAGTCGTTGTTCGGAATGCGGATGGTGGCACCATTTAACCATTTGCTGCTGTGCTTCACTTGGGCACCGGCGGAACGTAGGCTGTCCAGAAAAGGAGCGTGAACTGGTAAATCCGAACTATCGATGGAAATGCCTTGGCGAACACGCCGAGCGATGGACCGAGGACCCAAATAGGCCTGGGGTTGTAGCAGGCTGTAGGCCCCCGCTGGTTTGTGGGTGAAGGCCACCCAATACGTATCCCTGGTTTGGGCCCAGGACGAAAATCCCGAAACAAGAAATAGCAGGAAGGTCCTTAGAAATGTTTTCATGGGCGCAGTTGTTTAACGGGGTAAAGGGTCCGAATCTACAATCCAACCCCCTCCAAGGACGGTATCTTCATGGTAAAAGACGGCGGCTTGACCCGGGGCGATGGCCTTGACGGGCGCCATGAATTCAACCACAACCTTCTCGCCATCCCAACGCAAAAACGCAGGGGATCCGGGGTCCTTGTAGCGAATTTTGACAAGAGCATCCAGTCCGTCTTTGGGCAATCCATCGATTTTTTGCCAATTCACCTGTCCAACACGCATCGTCTTGCGATCCAGGTCCTCCAAGTCTCCCAGAACCACTCTGTTTCGATGGGCGTCGATTGATACCACATATTTGGGGGTCCCAAAGGCGGTTTCGAGGCCTTTGCGTTGCCCCACCGTATAAAATGGATAGCCTTGATGCATACCTATGGGATCTCCGGACATGTTGACAAATTCACCACCGCGGACCTGTTCCTCGAGACCGGGTACGCGGCGCTTGAGGAATCCACGGTAATCGTTGTCCGGAACAAAACAAATCTCGTAACTCTCCGGCTTGGTGACCAGGCTGCGGTAACCGCGGTCCTCGGCCATTTGACGAATTTCGGTTTTGGTATAGGAACCCATTGGGAACAAAGTCCGATCCAGGGAGGATTGAGAGAGTCCCCACAAAACATAGGACTGGTCTTTGTTGGTATCGTCACCGCATAACACAAAGCGTCTCCCCTCCTCCGTGCGGCCCAAGCGAGCGTAGTGGCCCGTCGCTATTTTTTCACAACCCAGTTGATCGGCTCGACGAAGCAGGGCATCCCACTTGATATGGGTATTGCACATAACACAAGGATTGGGCGTGCGTCCGGCCATGTACTCGTCCACAAAATAATCAATGACGGATTCCCCGAAATGCTCTCGGATATCCAAAATAAAGTGGGGAAATCCCAATCCAACCGCCACTTCCCGGGCATCGTTAATGGAATCCAAGCTGCAGCAACCGGTCTCTTTTCGACTGCCACCGGAGGCCGCATAGTCCCAGGTTTTCATGGTCAATCCCACCACCTCGTACCCCTCCTCGTGCAGGAGGGCCGCCGTCATGGTGGAATCAAGACCCCCGCTCATAGCGACCAGGACCCGTCCTTTGGACTTTTTTATCAACATGCTGCAAATCTACGGGCCTTAAACGAAGGGAACGGCCTTTGGGATTCTATTTTTGGGGACTAGGACTTGAATCTGCCCCATGGCCAGCCTTTCCACCAAAATTCAGAACCAACTCAATCGCCTCAAAGCCTTGGAACAAGGCTTCAAGGATGCCGGCCTTCGTATCCGATACGAGAAGGGTCATTTTCAATCCGGGTACTGCCTCTTTGAAGACCAGGGCGTGGTGATTGTCAATAAGTTTTATTCACCTGCAGCCAAAATCGACACCCTCGAAGACATCACCCGTCAAATATTGGGTAGCTGGACTTTTTTGGGTGACCCGCAGCGGGAATCTCTACAGCGTTCGCTTGAAATAGCCTGAGCATGTCCGGCATGCAGGTTGAATTTTTGGGAACCGGGACCTCCCAGGGGGTTCCCTTGATTGGTTGTACCTGCTCGGTTTGTCAATCCAACGATGCGCGCGATCGTCGCCTTCGTTGTTCGGTCTTGGTTCGCCATCCATCGGCCCATTTTGTGATTGATTCGGGGCCTGATTTTCGCCAGCAAATGCTGCGTGCCGGGGTGAATCGCCTGGATGCCTTGTTGTTTACCCACGGTCACAAAGACCATATCGCCGGTACCGATGACGTCCGCGCCTTTAATTATTTGCAGAAAAAGCCGATGCCGATCTATGCCGATGCGCGGGTGCAGGCGGCATTGCGTCGTGAGTTTTACTACGCTTTTGAGGACCAACGTTATCCTGGGATTCCCGAATTGCATTTGGTGGACATCGATGAAGAGCCCTTTGATCTACTTGGGGTTCCCGTTATTCCACTGCCTGTGATGCACCTCCATCTGCCTGTTCTAGGTTTTCGGATAGGACCCTTTGCCTACATGACGGATGCCAACGCGATTCCCGATTCCACCGTGGACCGTTTGAAGGGTGTGGAAGTTTTGGTTCTCAATGCATTACGCAAAACCCCGCACCCCTCTCATTTTACCCTCGACCAGGCTCTGGAGCAAGTCCAACGCATCGGAGCGCAGCGTACCTACCTGACTCACTTATCCCACCAAATGGGCTTGCATGCCGAAGTCTCCTCCATATTGCCCGCCGGCGTCGAATTAGCGTACGATGGACTGGTCTTGGGATGGGAAGGCCCTTCTTACCTTTGAACCATGGAAATCGGAACCAAACTACCCTATTTTGAACTCAAAGGCTGCGACCTCAAGACTCATTCCTTGGTGGATGTCAGCGACAAGTCCTGCATTTTAATTCTATTCATCTGCAATCACTGCCCCTATGTTGTGGCGTATTTGGACCGAATTAACAAACTGTTCCGCCGCTACTACGAAGACAACCTGGGTGTTCTCCTCATCAATTCCAACGACCCGGCCAAATACCCGGTAGACTCTTTTGAAGGCATGCAGGCATTGGCCAAACAGTACGGATGGGAATCCATCTACCTTCACGACGAAACCCAGGAGGTGGCCCGCATGTTCGATGCGAAGCGAACCCCGGAGGCCTTTTTGTTTAATTCAAGCCGGGAACTCGTTTACCACGGGGCCATTGACGATAGCTGGGAGCAACCCAACCTCGTCACCCGGGTTTATCTAGAGGATGCCATTGAATACACCTTGGATGGTTTGGAAGTGGATGTGCCTCACGTGGATCCGGTGGGTTGCAGTATTAAGTGGAAACCCGCATGAGTTTGAATGCCTCGATGACGGATTTCCATGCGGATCGGGACCAAATTGAGAAGGCTTGGTCCAATCCTCAACTTCGCTCAGACCCCTCCACCGTTCGTTCGGTGCATCGCATCATGGAGGCCTTGGATCAGGGATTGTTGCGCACGGCCCAACCAAGCCCCAACGGCGAGTGGTCCACGCTGGAATGGGTCAAAATGGCGGTTTTATTGTATTTCCCTCTCCAAAATTCGGTGACCATCCATGCCGGTGCTTTGGAATTTTACGATAAAGTCCCGTTGAAAACCGGTTTCGAAAATCGGGGGATTCGGGTCGTACCACCTGCGGTTATTCGTTACAGTAGTTTTATTGAACCGGGTTGCATCATCATGCCCTCCTTTGTGAATGTGGGTGCGAGGGTTGGTGCAGGGACCATGGTGGATACTTGGGCGACGGTGGGATCGTGTGCACAGATTGGCCGCGATGTGCACTTGAGTGGAGGCGTTGGAATTGGCGGTGTTCTGGAACCCATACAGGCCAGCCCCGTTATTGTGGAGGATGGTTGTTTTGTTGGTTCCCGCTGCGTTGTGGTCGAAGGAGTACACCTCGAAAAAGAAGTGGTTCTGGGTGCAGGGGTTACATTGACTGCTTCATCCCCCATTGTAGACATGAGTGGGTCGGTCACCCAGGTCTACAAGGGACGGGTTCCTGCTCGCTCGGTGGTCATTCCGGGAACCATGCCCAAGGAATTTCCTGCAGGCACGGCCCAGGTTCATTGCGCCATCATTATTGGTCGTCGCCACGAAGGCACCGATCGCAAAACATCGCTCAACCAGGCCCTACGCGATTTTGAGGTGAGCGTTTAATCAGCGTCGAAAGCGTTCAAAGGCCTTTTGGAACTTTTCCACTTTGGGCCTCACAACGAGCTTGCAATAAGGTTCTTCGCCGTGGAGGCGAAAATATTCTTGGTGGTAATTTTCGGCCACATAAAAGACCCCGGCCTCGGCAATTTCAGTCACCACGGGTCGCCCAAACGGGTTGTCTTGTTGGAGACGCTCTACGAATTCGGTCGCTGTCTTTCGTTGTTCTTCGCCTCTGTAAAAAATAACGGATCGGTATTGAGTCCCGACATCTTCGCCTTGACGATTGAGCGTGGTCGGATCGTGGGTACCAAAAAAAATCTCCAACAAATTCTCCATCGAAACGACCGAAGAATCGAAAGCGAACTGCACCACTTCGGCATGACCTGTTCGGCCTGTACAAACTTCGCGGTAAGTTGGTTGCGCCACCTGTCCCCCCATATAACCGGATCGAACCTTGGAAACGCCTTTGACTTGTTCAAAGACGGCTTCGACACACCAAAAGCATCCTGCACCCAAGGTTAGGGTCTCCATAGGTTGGTTGCTTGGGTTGGGTTCAATCGTGGTGGGGGCCAAGGAATCCATAGGCTGTTTTTGGTTTTGAAAGGACGAATCCAACTGACAGGCAGTCAGCGCAAAGAGCCCCAAAGCGGCGGTCCACACGGCGAAATGCAGAATCGAAGGTTCAGGATTGTTACGGAAGACGGGTAGCCAGATCGGCCGGGCTATAGGCAATGGACTTGAGCGTTTTGCGGTCCGAACGCCGGTAGACCAGGTGAAGTCCGTCCACGGTTTCTACATCGCATTCGATGTTATGCCGCTCCTGGTAATGCAAAACGGTGGCTTGGGCTTCTTCCTCGCTTTGACAGGCCTTGCTCATGTTCGAGCGATGTACTTCGCCAAACAAATCCGCAAAAACATGACCCAATCCCAATTCGTGAATGGCGCCGCTGAGGACATATTGCAGGTCGCAAAGAGCATCGGCCGCTTCGACCAAATCACGCTTGGCCAACGCATCGCGTAATTCGTTTAATTCCTCCTGTAACAAATTGATTCGCAACTCACAGCGCTCTGGACTTGGGAGGTTTGGTTCAGCTCCAACGGGATGACGAAAAAGGTTATGAAACTCGGAAACCTTGGTGAGGGCCGATGCTTCGGCATAGGTCATGGGTTCTTTGCCTATGGAATTTTCACCCATGGTTGGAAGCTTAGTAGGAGGACGGAGAACCTTCTTCGTCGTGACGATCCTGACGATCGTAATCGAAATCAGGCATTAACTCGGTCTTGACGTAATCGATGGTCTCTTGCAGACCGTTCAAAAACTTGTTGAAGTCCTCTTTGTAAAGGAAGATTTTGTGTTTGACATATTGGCCATCATCAAACCCTTTTTTGCTTTCGGTCAGGATTAGGTAGTAATCGTTGGCCCGGGTGGATTTGACATCAAAAAAATAGGTACGCTTACCGGCCCTGACTCTTTTGCTGAATACTTCCTCGCGATCCCGTTCTCGGTGGCGTTCACCTCCGTAAAAATCATCCATGGTATTTAATTATGTTGTAAAAATAGGGCATTTTGAGGCAAAACATCCCTACCCCCCGGCCGTTTGCCCTTGTCAAGAGGGCAAGTCTTGCGGATTCTGCTGCTGCAAGTCGTGCATGCGTCGATAGAGGCTGCAACTTTGGAGCAATTCGGCATGGGTTCCTTGGCCAACAACCCTTCCCGCATCCAAGACATAAATGCAATCGGCCAAGACCAAAGGTTTAATTTTTAGGGAGATAAGGATGATTCCACGGTCTCCTTTGGCATTCAGGATTTTTTGCATCAGGGAGTCCTCGGTGCCACTGTCCAAAGCCGAAAGGGCGTCGTCCAAAACCATCCAACGGGGCTGTCTTAACCAAGCCCTGGCCAGCGCCAATCGTTGTTTTTGTCCTCCCGATAATTGAACCCCTCGTTCCCCGATGCCGGTTTGAAGGCCTTCGGGCAGTGCAGCCGCCCATTCACCCAGCTCGACCAGGTTCAGAACCTCTAGGCAAGTCGCGTCATCAGCACCGGGCGCACCCAGGCGGAGATTGGCCCCCAGGGTATCGTTAAAAAAAGTTTGCTCCTGGGGAACCCAGGCCACATGTCCGTGCAGACTTCCTTCATTCCAATCGCTCAGAGGGACCCCTCCCAGTTCCAGGCTTCCCTGCATCATCGGGAGGCGGCCCGTCAGGAGCTTCCAAAATGTGCTTTTTCCGCTGCCAACGGTCCCCGTTAGACCAATGAATTGACCTGGTTTGGCATCAAACACGGGCATTTCCAAAACAAATCCATCTCGATAACCGGCCTTCATTTGACGGATTTTCCAATCAGGTGCCTGGTCGGACGAATAGCCATCCAATCGATGGGGTCTGGCCTCCCAAGCCAAGATGGGTTCCAAACGGGCTTGAGCCGCTTTGGCTTGTTGAAAAATCGAAGCCACCCAGCCCAACGAGGTGACCGGCCAGGTTAGCATGTTGATGTACAAAATGAACTCGGCCAGGTTGCCCAAGCTAACTTGGCCTTCGGCCATTAAATGACCGCCCATCCAAACCGTTATAAGCGTACTAAGACCCACCAGGGTTGTGGCCAAGGGAAAGAACAAGGCATCGGCTTTGGCGAAGGCCATGTTTTTGGACCGGTATTCGTCCAAGTCCTGACCAAAGCGGCGGATGAACGCTGGTTCCGCCGAAAAAGCTTGGAGAAGTTTCATGCTCGCCAAGCTCTCTTGGACAAAGGCGGTCATTTTGCCCAGATGGGCTTGCACCGCGGCAGAACGTCCCAATATTTTGAGGTTGAGCAGATAGATTCCCAAAACCAAGAAAGGCATGGGGGTTAAAACCCACAGCGTCAGGACCGGACTCACCGATAACATCACCCCAATCACCATCAAGAACATGACCAAGAGGTTGAGGCTGTACATCAAGCCCGGCCCGATGAACATCCGGATTTTGCCAACATCTTCGGTCAAACGCGATGTCAGGTCCCCGACTTCAAAACCTTCCACCGCCTGAGGCTTGGCCGCCAGAATTCGGGCAAAAAGGGTTTCTTTGAGACGCTGTTCGCTGATTCTTGACATGACAATGAGGGTTTGTCGCATCCAATACATAAAGAACCCACGGGCCAAAGTTGCCCCCAACAGGCCCAAAAGCAAGGGAGTGAGTGGTTGAGACCCGGGTTGGGACACAGCATCCATGAGGTGTCGAATGATGCGCGGTGGGATCACCCCAAAAACATTGGTCAAGAACAGGCAAAGCAAGCCGGGGATCCAAAGCCGCTCCTGACCACGCAAGGATTGGAGGAGGGCGACCAGGGATTTCACACCGCAAAATAAAGGCATTTTGGGCTGGCCTTTGGGTTATTTTTGCCGCACCAATCCCAAGCACATGCCGGAAACCCTCGACACCCTCCCCATGACCGGGCCTATGTCCACCATGCAACGCATGGGTCACGAACAGCTGGTTTATTGCCACGACGAGGCATCGGGCCTCCGGGCTATTATTGGAATCCATTCCACCGTTTTGGGACCTGCATTGGGTGGTACCCGCATGTGGAATTATGCCAGCGAAGACCAAGCTGTGATGGACGTACTTCGCCTATCCCAGGGAATGACCTACAAGGCATCGGTCGCTGGGTTGGATTTGGGTGGCGGAAAAGCCGTCATCTTTGGGGATGCCCGTCAACATAAATCCGAGGCTTTATTCAAGGCCTACGGTCGTTTTGTAAATTCTCTTTCAGGCAAGTACATCACCGCCGAAGATGTCGGTACTTCCAAATCCGACATGGAATGGATTGCTACCGAAACCAAGCATGTGAGTGGATTGCCCGAAAGCATGGGTGGCAGCGGGGACCCCTCCCCGGTGACGGCTTATGGGGTGTACATGGGGATGAAAGCCGGTGCCCGTGTTGCGCTGGGGAATGATTCCTTGGAAGGCCGCAAAGTTCTGGTTCAAGGGGTGGGGAATGTTGGAACCTACCTGGTGGAGCACCTCGTCGCCGAAGGTGCCCATGTCTGGATTTCCGACGTGTACGAGCCATCCATCCAAAAACTTTTGAGTCGTTTCCCACAGCTTGAGGTTTGTCAACCGGATCAAGTAGCATCGGCCGATGTCGATATCTACGCACCTTGTGCATTGGGTGCAACGCTCAATGCTCAAAGCATTGCCAACCTCCGTTGCGCCTTGGTAGCAGGTGGTGCCAACAATCAATTGGCCACCGACGAGGATATGCAGCGATTGATGGACCGGAGTATTGCGTACGCGCCTGATTTTGTGATTAATGCAGGTGGCCTCATCAATGTGTATGCCGAAATCAAGGGTTTGAATCGGGAATGGGCTCTCCAAAAAACCCGCGGGATTTACGACCAAACCCTGGCCATCTTTGAGCAGGCCGCCCAAAACAGGGTCAGTACCAACGAAGCCGCGGTACGCTTAGCCCATCAACGCTTGACCAAGGTTGCCCATGATCAACAGGCATCATCTTCGCGTTAAGTTGCTGCAATGGCTTTTTGCCAGCAGACAACAAAACCAGGAAGACTACAGGGAAGTCGCTAGGCAATTCAAGGCTTCGGCCTCCACCAGCATGCGTTCCTATGTGATGGCTTTTCGTTTGCTGGATGCCTTGATATTTTACGCAGGAATTCGACTCGAAGAACGACAGGGCCGTCACCTCCAAGTAAACCGTGATCCAGGTCCGGCCCATGCCTTGGCCGATAACCCCTTGGCTCCTCTCCTCGAAAAAGACCCCTACTACGCGGTGGCTTTGAAATCAACGGGCATCGAAAACATGGAGATATCGACCGACATGCTTCGGGCCATGTTTGAATCGGTCACCGAAGGAACCTGCACCGCCTCCAAGAACCTATCCCTGGATACCCTCGATGGGTTGAAGGTGTTTTTTGACAAGTGTATTTGTTCCGGGGATTGGTACCCTTCCTGGCAACAGGAACACAATCTTTATTGGGACAGCGATCGCTATCTAATTGATCGTCAGGTTCTCCAAACCTTGGATTCGATGAAGACGGGGTCACCTTTTCCCGATACCAAAGCCATGTTACAGACGTGGCAAAGCGAAGACACCATGATTCAGACGCTGCTTGAGTCGTTGTTAGGGAATCCATCCATCCACTTGGAACGAATCGAAAAACATGCCGGACAATGGGACCCCGATCGCCTGGCCCGTATGGATTTGCTGCTCCTTCAGATGGCCTGCACCGAATGGATTTTATTGCCGGATATACCTGTTAAAGTAACGATGAACGAGTACATTGAATTGGCCAAGACCTTTTCGACGCCTCAGTCTTCTTCCTTTATTAACGGACTTTTGGACAAGATCAAAGCAGACCTCCTACGCGAAGGTTTGATTCAAAAAACCGGTCGTGGCCTCGTCGAATCTTAATTTCATTTCGCTATGTCCTTCAAATATTTGATGATGCGTCCAACCCTTGGTTTGGCCTGCCTCGCTTGCTTGGCAGGGATTTTCCTTTTTGCGTCGTGCCGTTCGGAATCGGACCCCTCCAGCTTGGACGCCGAATCGGTTGAACTCCCTGTCTCCGCGGATGGTCAAAACAACGCCGAACGTTTACCAAAAATGGTTTTTGACAAAGAAATCCATGATTTTGGAACCATCAAGGCCGGCGAGAAAGTATCCTATTCTTTTCGATTTGTCAACAAAGGAGGCCGTGATTTGATAATTCAGAGCGCCAGTGGATCTTGCGGTTGCACCGTCCCCGATTTTCCCAAAGAACCCATACCACCCGGTCGCGAAGGATACATTCGAGTCATGTTCAATTCCGAGGGCAAAAGCGGTATTCAAGAAAAGCAAGTCACCGTCTTGGCCAATACCATGCCGAATACCATCACCGTTCGGGTGAAGGCCGAAATCGTCCAACCCTAATTCACATTAAATAAATTGTTATGAACAACCTACATGTTTTGCTAGCCATGGCCCCACCCCCTTCCGGTTCTGGACCTCAGAATCCCTGGATTAGTTTGTTGCCATGGGTTTTGATTTTTGTGGTCTTTTACTTCTTTATGATTCGGCCTCAATCGGTGAAAGCCAAAGAAGAGCGAAAATTCAGGGATCAAATGGCCAAGGGGGATCGTGTGGTGACCGTTGGAGGGATGCACGGCAAAGTGGTGGAGGTTTCGACGGAATGGGTCCTTTTGGAGAGCGAATCACAGGCCCGGTTCAAAGTGGAACGATCGGCGATCTCCAAGGACAGCACCCTGCATTCGTATCCTCCGGCATCCAAGTGAGCCAACGCATCGGGCTGACCGGTTGCATGGGCTCGGGCAAAACGACGGTGGCCGGCCTTTTTGCTCAACTGGGCATCCCTGTTTACGATGCAGACGACCGAGCCAAAACCCTGATGGTTCAGAATTCTGGCTTGCGTGAAAGCATCGTTTCATTGATGGGCCCCACGGCCTATTTACCGGATGGCACCTTGAACCGAGATGCTTTGGCTTCCAAGGTATTCAAAGACCCAAGACTCCTCCAGGAACTCAATGCCCTGGTACATCCCGTCGTTGCCCAAGATTCCTTGGTTTGGGCCGAGCAACAATCAACCCCGTACAGCATCCACGAAGCGGCCTTGTTAATTCAAAGCGGATCAGCACTGGGAATGCGAGCTGTGATTTTGGTTCAGGCTCCCTTGCTCATGCGAATGGATCGGGTACGCCTGCGCAATGGGTGGACCGATGAGCAAATTCTGGATCGCCTACGCAACCAATGGCCCGAAGAAGATTTGATCCCGTATTGCCGTTATCGAATTGTGAACGATGGTACCCAATCCCTGGTGCTTCAGGTCCAGGAAATTCACCGGGCAATTCTGAGCGATTTGGGGAAATGATTTTGAAAACGGGCTCCCTCCCGGTGCATCCAACCCAAGCCCAACCCTTGGTAGGTCATCAGGTTCCAACCGTTTCGGAGTTCTCCCAAGGCTAGGTTCTGGCCTTGGCAATACCAAGTGGCCAGGGTAGCGTCTAGGTCGACCACCGGACAACCTTCTTCGACACTCCAGGTCCCGTTACGCGGATATCGACCGTGCTTTTTGCCGTAGGCCATCGCCAAATCAGGGCTCGGAAATCCCGAAGGAACCGAAGAAAGACCGTTTTTAATCAACCGCATCTGCTTTTTTAATCCTTCGGCGAGGCTTTGACGATTTTGGGGATTCCCCGAGTGGGTGTTGTGTGTCGTTTCCGTATCGAAAGGTTTGCGCAAGACAGAACAGAAAAATCCTTCACCCTGGGTCCGACCGGGCAGCGACCACCACGCCCCATGTTTTGGATCCCAACGTTGGTCCAATTCCGAAGCGTGAACCCAGCCCCATTCTTCCGGCAGATTCCACAGTTCAGGTTGCAAACGACCGGAACGAATCCACGGCAGAAGTTGACCGGTGTTTTCTTCTTTGCCAAAAGTGCAGGTTGAATAAATCAACCAACCTCCGGGCCGCAAAGCAAGGTACAGGCTATCAAGAATTTCGTCTTGCAATGTTACGAGGGACGCGCATTTGGAGAGTGACCAGTCTTTGGCGGCCTCGCGGTGCTTGCGGAACATCCCTTCCCCACTGCAGGGCATATCCACCAGAATACCATCAAAATAGGATGGGAAATTCTTCCAGTTTTGGGCCGGGTTTTGAACCATCAGGACACGATCGCTGCCGCTGCGTGCCACGGTGGCTTCGAGCAAAGGCAAACGATGTTCCATGGGCTCGGAAGCAACCAACAGGCCATCTTCCGGCAATACGTCCAATAGCGTGAGGGTTTTGCCACCCGGTGCTGCACAAGCATCCAAGATCGTTCCCATAGCGGCACCTTCCGCTCTGAGGCGATCAAGTAGGTGATGAACGATGAGCCCTGCCGCTTCCTGCACATACCAAGCACCGGCTTGGTAACCTGGATAGGCATGAATCGGGCGATTTTTTTCGGAAGAAGTCCTTTTGAAGTAGGTGGTCTCTGGGTGCCAAAGAACCTGCTCACCGGGAACATAGCCCTCTATTTCATCGGGTGGGTAGCCCTGCAAACAACGCAGGGTTCGATCCGTCACCGCTTCGTTGCTTAGACTATGAAGCAATTCGTCGGCGTGTTGAGGATATTCGCTGGTGACTCGACGAATAAATTCGTCTGGAAGCCACTGCCCCATCGCTTTCAGCAGGTTTTGTTAGCCTTTGGTTTTGTTGCCTTCCCTTCGCTTTTTCATTTCGAGGGATTTATCATTCAATTTGAGCTGAGCGTACAGTTGTTGCAGGGATACCATGGTATTGCTGTCATCGGGTTGCAATTCCAAGGCCTTTTCGAGGTAAGGTTGGGCTTTTTCAAAAGCGGCTTTGGCTTTGGCGATGGCTGCATCGTATTCCTTTTGTTTCGAGAATGGAATCTTGTTGGCTTCGTTGGCGAGTTCGGCGGCCGTGTTGAAATGCATGGCACCAAGGTTGTAATAAGGATCAAAATAATCGGCTTTGATTTCGATCGCTTTGAGGTAATCGGTCTCCGACAAGGAGCCTTTTTTGAGGTTATCGTAGGCCGTGCCCCGGGCAAAGTAGAGGTTGGGGTTGGTGGGATCCAGTTCAATGGCCTTGGATAACTTCTCGATAGCCATTTCTTGCTTGCCCTGGCTTAGATAAATATTGAGTTCGTCGATGACCAACCCGATATCGTTGGGATAGGCTTGACGACCCTGAGCTAAGTATTGCAAAGCAGCCGCGGTATCACCCGCCAACTTAGTGAGCCGGGCTAATTCAACGTAAACGCCAGGTTTGTTGTATTGATTATCCAACAAAGCTTTCCAATAACCTAGAGCCTTGGCACTGGAGTCCATTTTGCCGGCCGTGAGGGCTGCATTAAAGAGGACCGAGGTGTCGTTGGGGGTTACCGAAAGCAATTGCTCAAAGCGAGCCAGGGCTACGGGGTACTTTTTTCCGACAAAGGCTTCCACCCCTTCGTTGTAGATGGCCCCTTGAATGGTTAAGACCTTTTTGGTGGCATCGTCCTTGTGTTCATTTTTGGTATCCAATTCGATACAGCGACGATAGGATTCCCATGCAATATCCAAAGCGTCCGGGAATTGGGGTGACCAAGCGGTATCCCCGTAAATACCCAAATGAACTTCGCCACGGTAGAACCAGGCCTTGGCCGTGTTCATGGTTTTGGGGTGAACCACGGCTTCGTCGATGGAAGCTTTGGCTTTGTCAAATTCACTGTAGCGGATGTAGATAATGGCGCTTTGAACTTTGTTAGGCTGAGCGTAAGCCGCACTTCCCATCAAAAGGAACAGGAGGCTCCGAAGCAGGGTTTTCATGAAGGTTGGTTTAAGAGAGGTTGGTTGGATCGGGGTTTTCGTTGGACTCGACGTGATCGTCGCTAGGCTGGTTTTCTGAATGCTCGTGCTCGTCCTTTTGGACTAAAGCAACCGATGCAATGCGGTCATCGCCGTGCAATTTGATGAGGCGAACTCCTTGGGTGGCCCGGCCCATAACACGCAGGCTCTCCACACCAATTCGAATGGTGACCCCGCTTTTGTTGATGATCATCAGATCGTCCTGTTCATCCACCGCTTGAAGGGCCACCAGGGCCCCTGTTTTTTCGGTGATATTCAGGGTTCGTACCCCTTTGCCACCTCGGTTGGTAACCCGGTAATCTTCAATACCGGAACGCTTTCCGTAGCCGGTCTCTGAAACGACCAAGAGGGTTGTTTCGGGGTTTTGAACACAAACCATCCCTATCACAAACTCGGAGGCCGAGTCCAGGGATACGCCCTTCACGCCGGTCGCAGTCCGACCCATGGGGCGAACTTTGGATTCATGAAAGCGAATGGCCCGACCCGTATTGGTGGCCATCACCATTTCGGTTTGTCCATCGGTTAGACGGGCTTCGAGGAGCTGATCGCCTTCGTTAATGTTGATGGCGTTGATGCCGTTGGCGCGGGGTCTGCTGTACGCCTCGAGCGTTGTTTTCTTGATGACCCCACTACGGGTGCAGAATACAATATAGTTGGAATCAAGATATTCCTGTTCATCCAAACTGCGCACCGATATATAAGCTCTGATTTTGTCGTCCTGGGGTATCTGTAACAAATTCTGTACAGCCCGTCCTTTGGTGTTTTTGGCGCCTTCAGGGATTTCGTAGACTTTGAGCCAATAACAACGACCTTGCTCCGTAAAAAAGAGCATCCAATGATGGGTCGATGCCACAAGCATGTGTTCAATGAAATCATGATCCCGGGTTGCGCCCCCCATGGCTCCTTTGCCGCCTCGATTCTGAACTCGGTATTCGTGAGCAGCTGTCCGTTTGATATAGCCCAAATGGGAAACGGTGACCACCACGTCCTCTTCTTCGATCATGTCTTCCATGCGAAAATCACCGGCCGCATAAACGATTTCGGAACGGCGGGCATCCCCAAATCGCTCCTTAATTCCGGACAATTCATCCTTGATCAGGGACATTCGCAGTCCTTCATCCTCTAGAATGGCCTGAAGACGACCAATCAAGGACATAATTTCGTTGTATTCTTGGCGGATTTTATCACGCTCCATCCCGGTTAGTCGCTGGAGGCGCAGTTCCAAAATGGCTTTGGATTGGATTTCGCTGAGGCCGAATTGGCTCATCAAGCCTTCTTTGGCGATTTCGGGATTTGCAGAGGCCCGAATCAACGAAATGATTTCGTCCAAATGGTCCAAGGCAATCAAATAACCTTCCAGGATATGGGCTTTGCGCTGGGCTTCGGCCAGGTCGAAACGGGTCCTTCGAAGGACAACTTCGTGGCGG
Organism: Bacteroidota bacterium; assembly: GCA_027485465.1. Classification (GTDB taxonomy): domain Bacteria; phylum Bacteroidota; class Bacteroidia; order UBA7662; family UBA7662; genus SYHX01. Next base: position 29,877 of record JAIXRA010000066.1, read on the forward strand.
TGATCCACAAAATGCCGAATCAAATCCAAGAGATTCAGCGCCTGAGGACGTCCGTTGACCAGTGCGATGTTGTTGACTGAAAACGAACTCTGCAACGAGGTGTACTTGTACAAGTGATTGAGGACGACCGATGCCATGGCGTCTTTGCGGATTTCGTAGACGATACGCATGCCATCCCGATCCGATTCATCCCGAATTTCCGAAATGCCTTCCAGTTTCTTCTCGTTCACAAGGTCCCCGGTCTTCTGAAGCATGTCGGCTTTGTTGACCAAATAAGGGATTTCGGTCACAATAATGCGCTCCCGGCCGTTATCAGTAACCTCAATCGTCGCTCTAGCCCGGATCACAACCCTGCCCCTTCCGGTAAGCAAGGCATCGCGAATTCCTTCGTAGCCATACAACAAACCCCCGGTAGGGAAATCAGGGGCCTTGACATAGGCCAAAAGTTCATCGCAGGTGATATCACGACGGTCGATATAGGCATGGATGCCATCGATCAATTCACTCAGGTTGTGGGGAGCCATGTTGGTGGCCATACCGACGGCAATACCTGCACTGCCGTTCATCAGCAGATGGGGAAATTTGCACGGCATGACCGTGGGCTCCTTCAGTGAATCGTCAAAATTGAGTTGGAAATCGACGGTTTCTTTGTCGATGTCTTCGAGCATTTCTTCGGCCAAGCGGGTCAGGCGCGCTTCGGTATAACGCATCGCCGCCGGACTATCCCCGTCCACGGAACCAAAGTTACCTTGACCATCCACCAAAGGGTAACGCATGGACCAAGGCTGTGCCATACGGACCATGGTATCGTAAACCGATGAATCACCGTGCGGGTGGTATTTACCCAAAACCTCCCCCACGATACGGGCTGATTTTTTGTGAGGTTTGTTGTAGGCCAACCCCAATTCATTCATGCCGAACAAAACCCTTCGATGGACTGGTTTGAGGCCATCTCTCACATCGGGCAGGGCTCGGGAAACGATGACCGACATCGAATAATCGATGTAAGCGGATTTCATTTCCTCTTCGATTTGAATGGGGATTATTTTGGAAGAATCGGCCATTGGGCAACTTAGGGGTTAAAAGCCCGAAAATACGAGGTTTTTCATGCATTTTTGGCCAATTGAACGTTCTATTTTTGCCTTTTCACCTTCAAACAACGAGACGATGATGCAACCCATGCCGGATTTCCTTTTTCTGCAGGCCCAAGCCCCCCTAGGTTCAACGGACGCATCCTTGCAGGTCCTGGACTTGGCCCTCAAAGGAGGGCCGTTTATGATTCCTCTTTTGCTTTTTTCGATTCTGACCGTCTACCTCATGGTGGAGCGTTGGATGACCTTGGCTCGTTACCGCAAAGGAATGGACCAGCTCCACCGAGATGTCCAGGTCCTGATCAAATCGGGGCAGCGTGTACAGGCCGTGGAGTCCTGCCGACGTTCGGAGCTTCCCCTGGCCCGATTGTACTTACAATTGTTCGAAAAAAACGCCGTTTTGACCGAACAAAATCTCCGGGAACACATGAATTACTACGGCAAAAAGGAAGCGGTTTTGTACGAAAAAAATTTAGCGATGTTAGCCACGGTATCCGGTGCAGCCCCCATGGTGGGTTTCTTGGGGACCGTTACCGGGATGATCCGAGCTTTTTACCAACTTTCGGTATCGGGTTCGGCTGTTGATCCAGCCGCTTTGTCGGGTGGCATTTACGAGGCGATGGTTACCACAGCCGCTGGTTTGATGGTCGGTATCCTCGCCTACCTCGCCTACAATTATTTTACGGTCCGTGTGGAGAGACAGCTCACTGAATTGGAATTTATGGTCGGCGATACCCTGGAATTAATGCCCCAGGCGGATGCGTCATGAACTTTCGCCAGCCCTCCAAAGTCCGTGCCGATTTTAGCATGGCTTCAATGACCGATATCGTCTTTTTGTTGTTGATTTTCTTTTTGTTGACCTCGACCTTGGTGGCGCCTCAAGCCCTGAAGTTGGTCCTCCCCAAAGGCAAGGGCCAAAACGTTGAATCCAAAGTCATCCGCATCAGTATCGATAGCATGTCGGTTTACCACCTTGAACAGAAGCCCTTGTCCAAGAGCGCTTTACAGGCCCAAATTCGAACCTTGGCTTCGGCCGATACGGGTCAAACATTGATGTTGCAGGCCCATCACAGGGTACCTGTTCAGGAAGTGGTGGATGTGATGCAATGGTCCCGGGAAGCCGGGCTCAAAATGGTGTTAGCGACCGATCCTCGATGAAGCACGCTTTCGGTCGTTCCGGTTCAGCATGGTTGATTTCCCTGGTTTTGCACGGGTTGCTTCTTCTCTTGTTGGCCATGCTGCACCTTGGATTGCCCGATGCACCGCCTCCTCCCTCCCCTGGAGGAGGGCTTGCCTTGGCCCTGGGGGTTGAAGACGGCCAAGCCGAGCTGGCTCCGTCCCTTCCACCTACCGGAAGCAACAGCTCAACGACCGAACAAACCGAACCGGTCTCCCATACCAATACCTCGATTCCAAGCGTCACGCAGGACCAAGAAGAAGCCCCTGTGGTGACCTCCAAGTCTGAGACCAAGCCCATGGATCCTCGACTCCAGCGGCTTTTACAACGCCAGGGTCAACCCAACCCCAACAACAGTTCAAGCGAGGCCTCCAAGGGCCAAAAGGACGGAACCGCTTCTTCCAACAACTCGGGGCTTTCGGGTAGCGGGGGCTTTTCGGCCCGCGGGGATGGTTTGGAGAATCGCGGATTTTCCAAAAGTCCAGATCCCGAAGATTTTAGGATTCTCGATGCCCGGGTCGTGATCCCCATCGAAGTGGATCGTGAAGGCAGGGTCCGGGTTACCGGCCCACCCACAAGCAGCAAACCGCTCAATGCCCAACAACGACGGGCCTTGGTGGAGGCCACCCAAAACGCCCGCTTTCGTCCCAATCCGGAATTGGCCTCCTTGCAGAAAGGTTTTCTAGTTTTTGAACTGCAAATCAAAACCCGTTCGTGAGGCCGGAATCCATAGCCTACCAAGAAACCTACCGTTGGCTCTTGGAGCATTTGCCCATGTACCAACGAATCGGTCCACCAGCGTACAAGGAAGGATTGGAGCGCATACGCCATCTATGTCAATTTCTAGACCAACCCCAAGATCGCATGGGGTTTATTATTCATGTGGCGGGTACCAACGGCAAAGGTTCGGTCTGCCATGCGATGGCCTCGGTCTTGCAGGCCTGCGGTTTCAAAACCGGGTTGTTCACTTCTCCCCACCTTCGGGATTTTAGGGAGAGAATCCGTATCAACGGGCAATGCATCGAGCCTTTCGAGGTGGTAGAAGGCGTTGAACGAATGCGTCAGGCTTCGGGGGCCATGGAGGCCTCCTTCTTTGAATTTACCACGGCCTTGGCCTTTGAGCATTTTGCCAACCATCACGTTGATTTTGCGGTGATTGAGACAGGCCTTGGAGGTCGTTTGGATTCCACCAATGTGGTCAAGCCCGGTTTAACAGCCATTACCCACATTGACTGGGATCACATGAATTTTTTGGGAGATCGCTTGCCATTGATTGCTGCCGAAAAAGCAGGGATTCTCAAAAAGGGGGTTCCCGTGGTCATCGGCAGATCCCAGGGTGATGAAATCGACCAGGTTTTCAAAAATAAGGCCCACGAATTACGCTGTCTTTTTACCTACGCCGACCAGGTCTACAACCTCCATAGAGCTTTGAATTCACCTCCTCAGGGCCCGGCTGTTTGGCAGGTTCAAAGGCTGGGGCGAATCTTGGACCAGCCTCTCCAAACCGACCTATTGGGTGCTTATCAAGGAGAAAATCTAGCCCAGGTTTTGACCATGGTGGAGGTCCTAAGGAATGTAGGTGTAGAATTGGAAGAAGCCAAGGTCCGAGAGGGTCTGTTATCCGTTGTTAGGAACACAGGAATGCAAGGTCGATGGCAGGTTTTGGGGCAAAGCCCCTTGCGTGTTGTGGATGTTGCTCATAACATCGAAGGCATCGATTGCGTCCTTGGGCAAGCAGCTGCCTGCCTGCCTTCCGAAAAATGGGCGGTGGTCCTGGGAGTCTCCGCCGACAAAGATCTGGAGTCCATCTTGCAAAGGATGCCACGCGATGCCCGGTTTTATTTTGCTGCACCCGATAATCCCAGGTCGCTACCGGCTAAGATTTTGGCCCAAAA
>JAIXRA010000085.1 GCA_027485465.1 Bacteroidota bacterium
CCTGTTTCGGTTCATGTGGTGAATCGCCGGGCTCTTCGAGGAATTCAAGCCAACAATGCGCTGGAAGGCTTACGGTTGATCCCCGGACTCCGTACCGAAACCAATTGCCAGACCTGCCACTATACCCAGGTACGTATGAATGGATTGCCTGGAGGGTATTCTCAAATCCTTTGGAACGGTCGACCGGTGGTGAGTTCGTTATTGGGTCTTTATGGTCTGGATATGTGGCCCGCTTCCATGGTCGAGCGAATCGAAGTTGTTCGCGGTGGTGGGTCCACGATGTACGGTTCCAATGCTGTTGGGGGTACCGTGAACATTATCACGCGTACTCCGGACCAAAACGGCTTCTCGCTTGGCAGCACCTACCGTCGGGTGGGAGGGGGCGCTTCCGATGGCTTGGTGGACGGTGAACTGAGTCGGCTGTTCGCAGAAGGACGCGGAGCGGTTCAGGTTCTTTACAACCACCGCAGCCGCCAATGGTGGGATGCCAACGGCGATGGTTTGAGCGAACTTCCCAAAACCAACGCTGATAACATGTCCCTGAACGCCTATTGGCGACCCAAAGCCGGTGGACGGTGGAATTTATCGTTGCAAACCATGCGGGAATACCGCTACGGTGGATCCATGGTGTTTGGACCGGTCTACCTGGCCTCTCAGGCCGAAGAGCGCAAGACCAGGGCAAAACTTGGACATCTTGACTACCGAAAGACCTGGAATCAAGGACGTTCCAACCTTGTGGCCTATACGGCATGGCAAGGGGTTCAGCGGGAGCACTATACCGGGATTTTCCCGGATTCCCCGTCTGCAATTCTCCAGCATTTGGCGAGTCCTCCTTACGGTGGGTCCAAATCTTTAACAGGTCAAACGGGGATGCAAATAGGTCATCGATGGGAGGTGGCAGGAAGAACGATGAATACGACGGCCGGTATGGAATACCTGATCGATCGGGTTACCGACAGCATTCCGTCCTACCGATTCTTGGTGGATCAAAACCTTCGCGATTGGGGACCATTTGCTCAATTAGAATGGTTCTTCCATTCACGATGGCGCTTGCTGAGTGGTTTGCGGATGGACCTCCATTCGATGTTAAAACAACCGGTTTGGAGTCCTCGATTGGCCTTGTTATTCAAAAAAGAAAACGGCTGGCAATGGCGTCTGGGGTATGCCTCGGGTTTTCGGGCTCCCCAAGCCTTTGACACGGATTTGCATACCGCCTTTGCAGGGGGTGGGGTATCCCGTGTTACCCTTGACCCGCGATTGCGCGCTGAATATTCCCATAGTTTTCATACCTCGTTGGGTTACGAAAAAGCCACCGCAGGATGGGTTTATGGCTTTGATTTGGAAGGGTTTGGAACCCGTTTGAACGACGCTTTTGTGCTGGAGAACCTCGGTTCGGATCCCTGGGGCGAACAACTTCTCAAACGCAACGGCAACGGTGCAAATGTTTGGGGTGTCAGCGCCGAAGGCAGGGCCCAATGGGGAAGGCGATTCCAATGGGAGTCGTCCTGGACTTGGCAATTCAATCGTTGGGATGTCCCCGTTCAAGTTTTATCCGAAGCTCCGGCAACCCGCTTTTTTATGCGGACCCCCAACTTTTATGGGTACAGCCAAGGTACCTGGTGGTCCAAACGAGGATGGACGTTGAATCTCCACCTGTTGCTAACAGGCCCCATGTGGGTCCCTCGATTTGGAGGCTCCGAGGCCAATCCCAACGACCTAATTTTTCGTTCGCCCACCATGCTTGAGTGGAACGGTCAGTGGACCTATCCCTACAAAATCAAAGGATTCCATGCGGATTTTGAGTTTTTTGCGGGTTTCAAAAACTTGTTGAACCGTTACCAAAGAGAATTTGACCGAGGTCCGGGAAGGGATAGCAACTTTATCTACGGTCCCTCAACACCAAGGACCTGGTTTTTGGGTTTTCGTATCCAAGCCTGATGGATAGGCCAGGGGTTTAATCTGATTTTAAGACCCTGGAATTAAACAAATTAAAGGGTCTATCGTTGATTATTAAATCTTCTTCGATGACTCTGCGCTATCCTATTCTCTTTTGTGGCCTTGGCTTGCTCCTTTTGACTAGTTGCCGCAAGGACTTGGCTCCCAACCCCCCGGTTTTTGAGTTTTGTCCCGGTTCTCCAACGGTCACCGACGTCGATGGTCAAGTTTATAACACGGTCCTCATTGGGGGTCGCTGTTGGACCAGGAACAACCTTAGGGTAACCAAATTTCGTAACGGAGATGGTTTGGGTTCGGATCCCTCGTTGAATTACTGGACTTCGGTCAACCAGGGTTCCTTTTCGCTCTATGACAACCAAGCGGTTAACAAAGGTGATTTTGGGTACTTGTACAACGGGTTTGCTGCTATCGATGCCAGGGGTCTTTGTCCGACAGGATGGCATATCCCAACCGATGCGGAATGGGGTCAGATGATCAAATCCTTGGACGCTTCGGCCAATTCGTTGGTAGCAGGAGCTGAAAGCTCGACCGCAGGCGGAGCTCTCAAAAGTACCGACCTATGGAACAGTCCCAATTCGGGTGCAACCAATGCGAGCGGATTTAGCGCTGTTCCTGGGGGCTTTCGCTCCGAAAGCGGGGTCTTTGGGTCCAAATTGGACGGGGGAACCTATTGGAGTTCAACGCCTGATGGTTCTTCCCGGGTTTGGTTTCGGTATTTGTACGATGACAATGCTTCGGTTGTTCGTAATTCAGGAAGCCTGCGCCAAGGCCGTTCGATTCGATGCATTCGGGATTTGACGGGGACCGGAGGTGGTGGGGGAGGAAGTGACACCTTGCAATCCCCTATTGTGATTACCCAGGTCGTTTCTGGTATCACGAGCAACACCGCAAACAGCGGTGGCCAGGTTGTTTCGGACGGGGGTTCGACCGTCGTCCAAAGAGGCGTCGCCTACGGCCTGACACCTTTGCCGGATTTGAATCAGTCCTACACCATGAACGGGACCGGAACAGGTTCTTTTGCCAGCGCCCTCCTTAATCTTTCCCCCAATACGTTGTACCATGTGAGGGCCTATGCCACCAACGCAGTTGGGACGTCCTACGGCAACCAGGAGGTTTTTACCTCCGATGCACTTCCACCTCCACCGGGTTGCCAGGCGAATGCCTGTCCGGGGACACCAACCGTGACGGACTTTGGGGGCCGTGTCTACGGGACCGTGAAAATCGGCAATCAATGTTGGATGGCCAGCAACCTTCGAACGGTTCATTATCAAAACGGTGACCCGATCAGCCCCTGGGGCTCGAACCAGAATCCCGTTGGATACCATGCTGTTTACAACAATCAACCGTCCAACGAAGCCCTTTACGGTTTGCTCTACAATACCTATGCTGTGATTGATTCGCGCGGTCTGTGTCCCACGGGTTGGCGCGTGCCCAGCAGTGCCGATTTCGATGTTTTAGCCACCTTTTTGGACCCCAATTCGGTGTCGGGTAGCGCTGTTTTTAACGGAGCGGTCAGCACCATGGCAGGCGGTGAAATGAAGAGCCTATCGCTTTGGAACAGTCCCAATGTCGGCGCGACGAATGGTTCTTGCTTCGATGCGGTAGGGGCTGGTTATCGTGGAACGGATGCCAATTATTACAACCAAGGCCTTGGAGCCTACTTTTGGACCACGACGACCGGATTTCCCGGTGGTGGGAATTCCCTGCTGGATCGACGACTCTGGTCCTTTTCGTCCGAATTGGTAGTTGCACCCAACGCGCCGGAATTAGGTTTTTCGGTTCGATGCATCAAAAACATTTCCGGTAACTGAACTATTTTTTTTCTTTATTGTTAAACCCAAATTCCCAAAAATTAAACAGCCATCCATGAAAAGATTTTCACTTCTCCTGCTAATCTCTATTTTTTCTTGTATTCAAGTCGGCTTTTCCCAAATAAAGTTAATCGGGATGTCACCTCGCCTATCAACCGATACCGTGGATGTTGTTGAGTGGTCACCCTTGGGTACCGGGACTCTTGCTCGCTATCCTGCTCCTATTTTTGGGTGGACCAATAACACAGGCTGCTTTGATGCCTACAATGGCCATTATTATCTATCGGCCGTCACATCCGGCGTTAATTCATTGATGACCTTCCAATCGGTTAGCAACCAAGTTAGTTTTTCGCCAGGGGGACAGATTTCCAACGCTACCGAAATAGATATGAGCAATGGTAAAATTTATAGCATCCTCGATACAGCCGGGGATTTGGATGTTTACGAATTCAATCCTGTTTCGGGGTTAAGCACGCTAGTTGGAACCATTGCAGAACCAGGCTACCAAGAAGTGAGGGCTAACTCAACGGCCTATGATTCCGACAACGGGATCCTATATTATTTTGGGCAAGATAGCGGTTCCAATTATTTGTACACCCTGCGACTTCGTGCTCAACCCTTTTCGTGGACCAAAATTCCGTTAGTGACCGTATTCAATCCGGTGACCCAATCCCCCAATCCCTATTTTTGTGCCAACTACGACCAAATTCAAGACATTCTTTATTGTGTAACACCCGAATACGATTCTACCTTCACGAATATTTCATGGAAAATTGTGGAGACGAATGTTACAACAGGTGTATTAACAACCAGGGGCAACCTGACCACTTTTCCTTATTTAATTGATTTGGGGAGTTCGGTTTATGATCAAAACAGCGGTACGCTCATTATAACGGGCCCCGATAATTTGATAAGTGGTGGACAACGTGTTGTGTTTTTTAATACCGCCACCAACACCTATTCGGTGGATTCAATGCCCACTCCGCTTTATGAAATTGTTTGCGATAACCATGTCTTTGCGCAGACCCGCTACGGAGCAGCGGCCTCGAACCGCGATGTGAGTTTATCGCGTCTAGGGTTTTTCCCCAATCCCGCCAATCGTGTCATTCATCTACGTCCAACGGATTTTGAAAATCCCATCGAAATCACGATCCAAACCTTGAATGGTCAGCGCGTTTTGAATCGTTTGCTACGTCCAATGGATGGTTTATCGGTGGATTTGGAACAAATTCCTGCGGGTGTTTACATGCTTCAACTACGCCAGGGTGTCCAAACTTCACAACATCGTCTCTTGGTTCGCTAGGAATTAAAGGGCTACGGTGGCACTTAGGGTGAGGTAGGGCCAGTTTTCGGCTCCGTTCGACGCTCGTCCTTTGGTGAGTCTCCTGAACTCCAAACGCCCCACAAAGTGATGGCTGGGTCTGTATTTCAAGCCCATCGAGTAACCGCTCCAAAGGGAAGAACCGTTGTTATCGGATTTGGGTACGACAATCCCAGCCGGATCATCCAATAGTTCGGCCCGTAGATTGCAAGCCCAAAACGGATTCAAAAAATGTTCGGCAATGATGTTTCCCTGGGCCCAGGTATCTCCGTTTTGCCAGCCATGGTAAAGGCTGCTGGTTAGAAGGGTTTTGGAGGTGGGGCGGTACAAGGCATAGGCATCGAGGAGGGACCTCCAGCCAATCACTGGTCTGTTGTTACAAGGAATCAAACGTGACGCATGTTCCTCACGACCCCCAAAATAGTTTAGGTTAATCAGCCATTGGGAACTTGGTCGGATTTCCATTTGGGCCACCAGTCCTTGGCCTGCAACCCGATCCACGGATTGTTGCCA
>JAIXRA010000042.1 GCA_027485465.1 Bacteroidota bacterium
TAAGCAATCTTAAATGCTGGTATTCGAGTGATACGCTCTTGGATGCCGGAACGGATGCTCTGTTATCGACCAAAACCCTCCTACTAGGCCAAGGAACCCACCAGTTTCCTTCCTTTGTTTCGCAATTAATTCCATCCGGTAACACTGGCCACATTTTCATAACAGCGGACATTCCATTGGGCTCTACCATCGGTAACACCCTAATTATGGGCGCATTGGACACTTCCAACCTAACCTTTACATCCGGCTCGAAGACGGGACAGACCAACGCTAGTGGGACCAAAACGATCGTGGCCTGCATCCCAACCAATGCAAGCGGGTTGGGTCTGACCGTCGGAACATCTCAGTTGACCATCGCATGGACCAACCCAGCCTGTGTTGATGAGGTCCTAATGGTTGTCAAGCCAACGAGTTCGGTGGGCGCATCCCCCAGCGGGGATGGATCTGCCTATACCGCAAATTTAATCTTTGGAACCGGCAGTTCTTTTGACGGAACCGGGTCGGTGGTCTACAAAGGCATCAGCAGTCCACAAATCATTACCGGGCTCACCAACGGCGCCACTTATTATGTGAAAGTCTTCACGCGGAGAGGCAGTGTTTGGAGTGCTGGCCTCGAATCCAGTCCCACAACCATCCTGACCGGAGCAAGCAAAATCTCTTTTATCGGTAGCAGTGGCGGGGCATGGCTCACCGCCGGCAATTGGTCCCCCGCCACGGTGCCAAACTCCTCCCAAGTCGCCACCTTCTCAGGTAGTCAAACCAGCGTTGGCATCAAAATGAATACCAATCACGGGGAATCGGTCGGTGCCATTGAAATGGAGTCAGGCAAAACCGGCGATATCCTTTTTGGGAACAGCTCAAACAGCGGAGACACCCTCACCTTCACGGGCGTTGTTGTCAATGGAGTCGAACAGGTGGTTCTGAGGAATAACGATGATAATTTATTGACCCTTCAAAACCCGCTCTCCACCGGTAGCACCTTCATGGACCTTGCCTTTGTCAATCCCATCAACAACAAAATTATCGTCGATGGTTCCGGCGGAGTTGATATCCTAAGCGCCATCGTCTCCAATTCAGGTCCCGTGACCGTTGGGGGCCTGGGAAGTGGAACTGTCACCTATTCCGGGCCCAACACCTACACCTCCCTTACGACCGTAGAGGGAGCAAGCCTCCGACTGAATCATACGGGCGGAAACACCTTGCCCGTAACCAATAACATAAGTTTGAGCAATGGTTCTCTCAAAATAAGCACGAATCAATCTCTTAACAACCTGAATATCATTGGGGGAACCTTGCTGGTCGATGCAGGGGTGACCCTCACCATCAACGGAACCCTTACCCTTAGTGGCGGGACCATCACCAACAACGGAACCATCACCTACGGAACATCCGGCGCCTTGGTGTACGGGGCATCGAGCCGTACCGTCGGAGCCGAATGGCCTAGCAGCAACGGGCCTTTGAACGTGACCATCGGCAGCGGTGGGGTGACATTGGGCGTGGCGCGCACGATTGCCTCCACCGGTAAATTGACCCTGAACGGGGTCTTTGCAACGGGGGGCAACTTGACCTTGGCCTCGGATTCCAACGGCACCGCGGTGGTCCTTGGCGGAACCAACAGCGATCTGACAGGGAACGTGACGGCCCAACGCTATTTGCCAAGGGTGGATACCGCCCACAACGGTTTTCGTTTCGTTGGACATCCCTTGAGGTCCAACCCGTCCCTCAACTCCGTCACCAACCTACCTACATCCACCAATACCGTGATTGTTTACCAAAACGACAGCAACAATTACCTAGGCGTCAACAACCGAGCCACGATTTGGCCCCAGGCCATTGGCTACGGTGTTTGGACTGATGTTATCAATACTTTGATATTCAATGGAGAATTGCAACTCAGTTCGGTTCCGGCTCTATCATTAGGAACTGCAACCGACCGATGGAACTACGTTTCCAATCCCTTCCCCTCCGTCTTGGATTGGGAAGGAGTTACCCGAACCAACGTTGAAGGAACCATTTATCGTTGGGATAAAAGCAAAGTAACCTTCTCGGCGGGTGGGAACCAAGCGGCCGGCACATGGGGAACTTATGTGATTTCAACGGGGGTCACCGCCAACGGGGGTTCTCGTTACATGGCGCCCATGCAGGGCTTTATGGTGCAGGCCAGCAGCGGTGCCTCATCGGCTTCCCTGGCCTATCCAAGCAGCGCCCGTGTTGATCAAACGGCCAATTATGTTCGCCAACAACAAACCGCCGATGTGGCCAGGGCTTCGGTCACGCACACAGCTTCGGGCTTTGGGCTGGAAACCGTGCTCTGCTTTGTGCCCCAGGCCAGCAACGCCTACGATAACGACCTCGAAGCCCGCTATCTCAGCGATGGATTCGCGGCCAGTCAGGACCTCTTCACCAAGGATGCGCAGGGTCAAACCTATTCCATCCAGAGTTTACCCTCACTCGCCCTCGACAGTACAACCCGCATCCCTCTGCACCTGGCCCATACCCAACCCAGCGCGACCTATTCATGGAACATGGACCTCAGCGCCCTAAGCAGCGGGCATGCCTCCTGGTTGGAAGACACCCGCCTGGGCACCCTCACCCCTGTGGTCAGCGGACAGCCGCTAACCTTCACGGCCCAGGCTGGGGATGCGGTGGATCGTTTTCATTGGGTCTTTGCGGCCCAGGGGACGGCGGTCCAAGATTTGGTGTCGGTTGAAAAAGTTACCGCCCTGGTATCGGACGGCCGCCTGAACCTGCGCGGTTTGCATCAGGGCCCGATCACCCTGCAATGGATGGACCTGAGCGGTCGTTTGCTCTGCACCCAGACCCTCTCCGATCCGAACGAATCCCTCGAATGCCCTTCAAACCTCCTCGAAGGTTCCTTTTACCTTCTACGGGTCCAAAGCCCTCAGGGGCTCTACCACAACCGACTGCGTCGCTAAGACCCCTTGCCTTTTCATCCATCTTGTCTTTTCATCCATTTCACCAACGCGCCAAAATTCCAACCCAAATGAACGACCCCTGTGAACCCACTCAAGCCAAAACCTTGGCTAAACCCTTCCGCACTTTCATGCTGGCCGGGGTTCTACTCCTGTTCACCCACGGGGCCATGGCTCAACCACCGCCACCCAGCGATCCTAACAATGTAGCGGGCGGTGCTGGAGTGCCCATTGACGGAGGATTGAGCATCCTCTTGGCAGCCGGTGCCGGATTGGGTCTCAAGAAGGCCTGGGATACCCGTAAGTCCGCGACAACGGAAGATGCCCCCGAAGAAGAGGCAACCTCCCCAGGGACCTTGGA
>JAIXRA010000034.1 GCA_027485465.1 Bacteroidota bacterium
ATGGCCATGGCCGGAAAAATCACGGTCGCCGAAGTGGAAGAATTGGTGGAACCCGGTGCCCTGGATCCGGATCATATTCATGTTCCTGGAATTTATGTTCATCGAATCTTTGTTGGAACAAATTACGAAAAACGCATTGAACAGAGGACCGTTCGCCCCCGTTCCTGAGTAACCTGTTATGTTGGACAAAAACGGTATCGCCCGCACCATCGCCCGCGAATTACGCGACGGCTACTATGTCAATCTGGGCATTGGTATTCCCACCTTGGTGGCCAATTTTATTCCGAACGGGATGGAAGTGCAGCTCCAATCCGAGAACGGATTGCTGGGCATGGGTCCTTTTCCGTGGGAAGGCGAAGAGGATCCGGATTTGATCAATGCAGGCAAACAAACCATCACCACCTTGCCGGGTTCGGTGTTTTTTGATTCAGCTATGAGTTTTGGGATGATCCGGGCCGGCAAAGTTGATTTGACGGTTTTGGGTGCCATGGAGGTTTCCCAAAAAGGCGATATTGCCAACTGGAAAATCCCTGGCAAAATGGTCAAAGGCATGGGCGGTGCCATGGATTTGGTTGCTTCGGCCCGTCATATCGTCGTCGCCATGCAACATGTGAACAAAGCAGGAGAATCCAAACTTCTGCCGCAATGTACCCTGCCTCTGACTGGTTTGGCCTGTGTCCAAAAAGTGGTAACGGAATTGGGGGTCTTTGGGTTTGATGATCATGGATTTGTCCTGCTGGAGCGGGCACCGGGGGTGGGGGTCGAACATATCAAAACCCATACCCGTGGTTTCTTGACGGCCCATGGTTCTGAACCCGAAATATCCTGGCCGTGAACCGCTTTGAGGTTCGTCCGGCTTGCGCCGCCGATGTTCCAACCATTCATGCCCTCATTGCTGAATTGGCGCTTTACGAAAAAGAGCCGGAAGCCTTTGTGCTTAGCCAGGAGGATTTGTTAAAACATGGATTTGGCCAGACGCCACCGCTGTTTGAAGTTTGTGTAGCCGATGGAGGAGCGGAGGGTTTGTTGGGTATGGCCATGGTTTATACCAAGTATTCCAGTTGGCGAGGCCCCTGCTTGTTTCTGGAGGACCTGGTGGTGCGGGAGCCTTACCGTCGGTTGGGGGTAGGCAAAGCGCTGCTGACTGAAGTTTTGACCATGGCCGCCAACCGGGGCATGGATCGGGTGGAATGGATGGTCTTGGATTGGAACGAACCGGCCCATGCCTTCTACCGAGCGATGGGGGCCGAACTTTTGCGGGAATGGTGGCCGTATCGGGTCAGCGGTTCCGCGCTTGCGGCTTATAGACGCGGTCCTACCTTTGATACCCAAACAGTTTAGACCGTGTTGGTATTCAAGTTTGGCGGGGCGTCGGTTCAAGATGCCGAGGGACTGAGAAGGCTTTTGCGCTTGGTTCGAACCTATGGCGGAGATTCGTTGTGGGTGGTTGTTTCGGCCATGGGCAAGACGACGAATCTTTTGGAGCAAGTCGTTCAGGCCGTGCGTGATGACCGTTGGCCGGAGGCCATGGAACTTTGCGGTCAAATTCGGGAAGCCCACCTGGAACGGATTCAGCCCCTGCGCTTGGAGGTCGACTCAAGGGCCACTTCCCCGGATCAGAAGAACTTGGAACAGGTTCTGGATACCTGGATGGATCGACTCTTGGAAGAATTGCGCTCCTTACGTGGTTCGCAGCTTTCGTACAATTGTTTTTATGACCAAGTCGTCGGTTACGGAGAAATCCTATCCACCGCCTTGGTATCGGCTTATTTTGACCAGAACGGTTGGGGGCACCGCTGGGTGGATGCCCGGGATGTCCTGGTAACGGATGCCACCTGGAGGGATGCTCGAATTCAATGGGAACCAACCATCCAACGATTGCACGAAGTTCACCAGGAAGATTATCGGAACCACCAGGGCGTTCAATGTGTTTTGACCCAAGGGTTTATTGGCAGGGATCGTGTCAGCGGATTGAACACCACCCTAGGTAGGGAGGGTTCTGATTTCACGGCATCGGTGGTGGCCCATGCTTTGCATGCCAGGGAGTTATGGGTATGGAAAGATGTCGACGGGGTCATGGATGCGGATCCCAGACTTTTTCCAATGGCCAGGCTGCTGCCCAGCCTATCGTACCTGGAAGCCGTCGAAATGACGTATTACGGGGCAACGGTCATTCATCCCAAAACCATCCAACCCCTTCAGAACAAAGGCATCCCCCTGAGGGTTCGGTCCTTCCTTCACCCGGAGGCTCCGGGGACCCTGATAGGAGGGGGCGAAAACGAGGACCAAAGGCATTCTTGTGTGATTGTCAAAAAGAATCAAGGCCTCTTGGAACTGGTATCCAAAGACTTTTCTTTTATTTCAGAAGAAGGATTGTCCATGATTTACCGGGCTTTGTACGAACAAGGCCTCAAGGCCAACCTCGCTCGGCATACGGCGGTTTCCTTTAGCTTGGTGGTGGACAACGATCCCTATAAACTTCAACCGGTTCAAGAGGCCTTGTCTCCCTTTTTTGAAATACACTTGACCCAAGGACTGTCCTTGTGGACCCTCATGCATCAATCCGATAAAATGCGCAGGGGTTTTTTGTCCGGCAAGCAATGGCTGTTTGAGCAACATTTGAACGATATCTACCAATATGTGGTGGTGGAGTAAGCCGTCGAAACAAGGCGCTATGACCTTGATTTGGGGCCTGTTCCTAGGGGCCTGTGGGATTGTTTTTGCTCAGAGTCCGTTGGATAACAATCGATTGCATCGATGCGGCTATCCAACCTTGCTCAAACAAATCCAGTCGGATTCCCTTCGGTATTCTAGAATTCAGGCTGCGCGTTCCTTGCGTTCCCTGGCTGCAAAGGGCTTGACTGGAGGCCAAGAGCAGACGCCCGAAGGAGGCGAAGATGTGTTATACCTACCGGTGGTTTTTCATGTGATGCACGACCCTTCCGATACCGTGGTGGGTCAAGGAACCAACCTAAGCGATGAGCAAATTCAATCCCAGTTGGTTGCCCTGAATCATGATTTTGCCCGCAAGGCGGGCACCCGTGGTTTTAATCAAATCCCTGTAGGAGCGGATGCTCGATTGATTTTTGTGCTGGCAGGCCGTGATCCCCAGGGCCAATGGCACAAGGGCATTAACAGGGTTCCCTACGAGGCATCGTTGGCCCACCCCATGGGGGCCGACCTCATTATGAAAGACCTGAGTCGCTGGCCTGTTGATCGTTACGTCAATATTTGGGTGGTTGGTCGAATCCAAATGGGGGTCTTGGGTTATGCTTGGCTGCCTTCTATGTTGGTGGGGGATCCCCAGTACAGTCGTGCAGACGGGGTGGTGCTATCAGCCCAGGTAACGGGTTCCTTGGATTGGGTACCCCCCGGTCAGTCCTTGAACCTTCACCCTGTCTATGCATACGGCCGCACCCTTACCCACGAAATGGGTCATTACTTGGATCTTTACCATACCTGGGGTGACGGGGATTGCACGGTGGACGATGAAATCGAAGACACGCCCAATTGCGATGGTCCCTTGTTTGGTTGCCCGTCCGTGGCCCCGATCGATTGTCCGCCAGCTTTGCCCCGGATGATTTCCAATTACATGGATTATACGGACGATGACTGCATGAATGTTTTTACGCAGGGTCAGGTTCAGCGAATGCGTCAAAGCCTGGGAGCCTTGTATCCGTGGCGTGCCATGCTAATGAGTGACAGCAACCTCGCCAAGGCGGCTGTAACACCGGGTACCGCTCCGTACCCTGCGGTCCTGGTTCGGGTCAACGGGGGAGTGGGGGCATGCGCGGTCAACGATACCCTGGGAGGCATCAGCGATCGATTGCGTTTGTTGGACAACCGAGGTCTTGGCTTGGATTCCACCACATTGGCCCTCCTTCCGGCCGTTGACGATGGGGCTGGGCTGCGTGTTTTAAGCGGTATCGTTCCTACCGATGCCTTTGGCTTTGCAACCTTTGGGGCTTTAAGCGGTCCCCGTCCCGGTTTGAATCGCATGATGGCGACGACCGATGAACCCTCCATCGGAGGGTCTTCACCCGTTTTGTTCCTGGAATGGAATGCCCGAGCTGAGGCTCGTCTGTATCCCAATCCCTTTGAGAATAACCTTTACATGCAATGGCCGGGGACCGATTCCGTGGACCTATCCTGGACCCTGGTGGACCGTTTGGGAAGAGAAATGGGTCGTGGCACTTACCAAGGCGAGGCTTTTTGGTCTTTGCCTGTGGAGGAATTGCCTTCAGGGATCTTCGTTTTGCAGTTGGATTACGCGCTTGGGGGAGCCAGGGAATTCCATCGAATAATCAAGCGGTAGGTCCAAAAAAAAAGCCCGGCGTAGGCCGGGCTTCGTCATTTTTCTTTGGAAGGAATTTCTTCCTTTTAACCTTTGGCTGCGCTCACTTTGATTTTGAGGTCCACCATATCGTTGATGAACTTGTCGCCCAAGTTTTTGAAGATGTTCTTGGAGCCGTAAACAACATTCCATTGCGTGCGGTCAATGCTCAAAGTGCCCTCGGCGTTGAGGCTGCCTTCGGCGATGGTGACTTTGGCTGGGAAGCTAACACCTTTGGTGGCTCCCTTGAGGGTCAAGTTGCCGGCGATGGTATGGGTATTTCCCAAGGAATCAGGCGTAGCAAGGGCCGTAGCCGATGACAAGGCAAAAGTGGCAGTTGGGAAAGAATCGGTTTGAAAGAAGTCTGGGGACTTGAGGTGTCCAGCCAGGTCGGCGTTCATTTTGGCATCGGTCAAATCCAAAACAGTCAGGCTGTTCATATCAATGGTGAATTGAGCGGCTGAAATGCCGTTGTTTTCGACCATAAAAGAGCCTTCGGATACTTTGAAGGTACCGTTGTGCTTACCGGTCGGCTTGGAGCCAACCCATTCGATGATGCCTTCGGTGAGTACAAGGGTGTCTGCACCGGCACCGGCTTGGCCTTCGGCCATGGGATCGGTGGCATCACCACCTTGGTTGTTGCAGGCGGTTAGGCTAAGAGCCAAGCTGCCAATCGCAAGAAAAAAGAGTTTTTTGAACATAATAAAAAGGGTTTTTTTAAGAGAACGCAAAACTAAAAGAAAGGTTTGCAATCCCCAAGCATTCAGGTAAGTTGTAATTTTGGTAGAATAAATGTAATGTTTTGAAATTCCTAGAGGAATCGGCGGAACCCAACAAAGAACCTAAAGACCCTGCACGCATCTCAGAGCCCTTTTCCAACCCCTGGCAGACGGTGTCATCGACCGAAGTCTACCGGAATCCCTGGATTCAGGTGACCGAACACCGGGTCATCCGACCCGATGGAAAGCCCGGTATCTACGGCGTGGTTTCTTTTCAAAACCTGGCGGTGGGGGTTTTGGCCCTGAACGATGAAGGATTTCTGGTTTTGGTTGGGCAATGGCGTTACCCCTTGGGGGGCTATTCCTGGGAAATCCCGGAAGGTGGTTGCCCCCTGGGCGAGGATGCATTGGAAACAGCCCAACGCGAATTGCGTGAAGAAACGGGCTTGGTAGCCCATGAATGGAAATCGATGTTACGGATGCATTTGTCCAATTCGGTAAGCGACGAAGCGGCGGTGGTTTTCATGGCCCGATCCTTGAGGCAGGGCGTCGCTGAACCGGAAGGCACCGAGAAACTGATGGTTCGTTGGGTTCGACCCACGGAAGCCTGGGACATGATTCAACAAGGCCTGATCACCGATTCGATTTCGGTGGCTGCCATTCAACATTTGTTGCTGATTCATCCCGAACTTGGAAGGTCCGCCCCAACCAAGATCTAATCCTTCATTCTCTTTAATACTCGATATGAAATCACTTTTTACGAAATTCTACCCAGGACTTGGGGCCTTTCTCCTTTGCCTGGGTTTTTCCGACGGCACCCTGGCCCAGCAGCGACCTCGTAACATTATTTTGATTATTGGGGATGGAATGGGTCTTCACCAAGTCTCCGCCTCCTATCTTCAACAAACACTGCGTGAACCCTCCGAATCCTGGAATATGGCCCGCTTTCCCTATGTTGGTCTGGCGTCTACCGTTTCCTTTGATGCATTAATCACCGATTCGGGTGCTGGCGCTACGGCTCTGAGCACCGGCCGCAAAACGTACAACGGGGCGGTTGGGGTCGGTTCCGATACGATGCCCTTGCCCACCCTATTGGAATTGGCGGCCAAGGCCGGCAAAAAGACGGGCATGTTGGTCACCTCTGAAGTCACCCATGCGACACCAGCATCCTTTGCGGCCCATCGCAAAGACAGGGATTTGGTTGAAGACATTGCGTTGGATTTGAGTCGTGCCCCTCTGGATTGGCTGGTGGGCGGTGGACGGAACCATTTTGTCAATCGTCAGGATCAGCGGGATCTTTTGTACGAAATGAGCGAAGCCAGCGGCGTACTTCCGGTGAACACCACCCCGGAGATTTTGTCGCCCAAATTGCGTCCCATAGCGACACCGTTGATTGGTTTGTTATGGGACGGACCGGCTCCATCGATTTTGCAGGGCCGTGATCCCCAATTGATGAGCATGTTGGCAACCCGCGCCTGTCGCGATTTAGACAGGGTGCATAGGCCAGACGTGGATTCGGGCTTCTTTTTGATGATCGAGGGTTCCCAAATTGATTGGGGAGGTCATGCCAACGATGGGGACTATGTGATCACGGAGACCCAGGATTTGGACCGGGTGGTGGGTGCCGTGCTGGATTTTGCCCAAAAGGACGGACAAACCCTGGTGGTGCTAACCGCCGACCACGAAACCGGGGGCATGGCTATTCAGAGCGGGGCGCGCGATGGCTCCAATATGAAATTTGCCTTTACCACCAAGAAACACACCCCGGTCCTGGTGCCGGTTCTGGCCTATGGGCCCGGTGCAGAACGCTTTGCAGGTTGGATGGACAATACCGACATCCCCCTACGCATGGCCGAATTATGGGCCTTACCGCTGCGCTAAAGCGTTTCGATTCCTTCGATTCGTTTTGGGGTGAACGGACCTCCCTGCCCGGAGGGAGCTAAATGGAAAGGTCACTGCGGGGGTCCAAAGCTTGGATGACGCCTTTCGCATCCCGGGCCAAGGAAGAAACCGCGTTCAAGGGATCGTGCTCATAAAATAGCAGCCAATTCTCTCTCAAAGCGGTTTCCAGGATTTCTTCTTTTTCGAGCAGGGTTTGGAGGGGTCGGACATCGTAGGCCATGACCCAGGGTAAGGGCAAATGCGCTACGGAAGGCAAGAGGTCCGCACAATAAAGCAGGGTTCGTCCTCCATAGGGCACCATGGGCAACAACATTCCGTCTGTATGGCCATCCACATGGAGGCAGGGGAGACCGGCGGCGTTTTGGCCAGGGGGGACTTCCTGCAGCTGCCCCGAATGGAGGCGCGGTTCGATG
>JAIXRA010000142.1 GCA_027485465.1 Bacteroidota bacterium
TACCGTCTCTTTCAAATTAAGGGTGACAGCATGCTGCCGGTTCCCGACGGATCCTACGTGGTGGCCGAATTTATCGCCGATTGGCGCAGCCTCCGGGCCGGCCAATGCGCGGTGGTTTTGTCCCGTGGCGATGGTCTGGTCTACAAGCGCGTTTACCCAGCGTTGGATCAGGATCACCTTGAATTGCGATCGGATCATCCGGCCTATCAGCCTTACCGGGTTTCGTTGGATCAGGTCATGGAGGTTTGGAGGGCGTTGGGCTACCTCTCGTTTCGATTGCCGGATTTGTCCGGCAGCGATCCGTTGAAGGATACCGCGATGCTTCCTCGCCTTCAGTCCCTCGCTGCCGAATTGCAGGGTCTTGTTTACAGCATGAAGCCCGAATGAACAATGTACCTGCGGGTTCACAGCCAGTTCAGTCTGGGCTACGGGGTTTGTTCTCCGGAGCAAATCCTTTCAAAGGCCTCCGAATGCGGTTGGGATACCCTGATTTTGACGGATATCAATACCACAGCAGGGGTGGCGGACTGGATGCGATTGGCCCCCCGCTACGGGATTCGTCCTTTGGTGGGCTTGGACTGTCGCAGCGGTCAGCGACGGGATTATGTTTTAATGGCCCGGAATAACAGGGGCTACGAAGAAATTTGCCGACGGCTAACGATTTTTTTGAGGGAAGGGGGCGCGTGGCCTTGTCCTGCTGAACCCCACCCCGATCTCTGGGTGATTTACGAAGGTCCCCGGGGTCCGGGGCACCGCCTTCGGGAAGGGGAATGGGTGGGCTTGTCGTCCAGGGATCTGCATCGTTTTGGGGACTTGTCTTCGTGGGTGACTTGGAACAAGATGCTGGCCATGGAAACCGCCACCTTGTTGCGGGCGGAGGATCGCGCTCTGCATCGTTTGCTGCGGGCGATTCATCACAATTTGTTGTTATCAAATCTGGATTCTACCTACGATCAGGCCTCTTCCGGGGATCTTTTGGAGTCTTCCGCTCTTGTTTTCGAACGATTCAATTCGTGTCCAGAACTACTCTACCGGACGACGAGGTTGTTGGATGAATGCCGTATTTATTTTGAAATCGGTTCGTCTTTTCCACACAAAAATCTTTCGAGGTACACCGGCAACGAGGAAATGGATTATCGCTTTTTGTGTTTTCTGGCTCGTGCCGGGATCAGGCATCGGTATGCAAATCCTCCCGCTGAATTGCAACAGCGTTTGGAAAAAGAGTTGATGATCATACGACAAAAGCGTTATGTAGCTTATTTTTTGATCAATTGGAAGATCCTCAAATTTGCCAGGGAATCGGGATTCTTTTATGTGGGTCGGGGAAGCGGGGCCAACAGCTTGGTGGCGTACTTGCTTTTTATTACGGATGTGGATCCCTTGGAATTGGATTTGTTTTTTGAGCGTTTTATTAACCTGTATCGACGCAATCCTCCCGATTTTGACTTGGATTTTTCGTGGCAGGATCGGGATGCGGTTTTGCAATATGTTTTTCGTCGATTTCCCCACGTGGCTCTTTTGGGAACGCATGTTTGTTATCAGCATCGTTCGGCGGTCCGTGAGTTGGGCAAGGTTTTTGGTCTTCCCAGTGATGAGATTGAAGCCTTGTCCGGTATGCGGGGTACGGATCGCGGGGTGCTGGATCGTACGGGGCGTTTGGTTTTGCATTACGCCGACCGGATGCAGGGGATGCCTTCTCATCATAGCATTCATGCCGGCGGTGTGCTGATTACGGATTTTCCAGTTGAACGGTACACGGCTTGCTTTTTTCCTCCCAAAGGTTTTCCAACGGCTCTGCTGGATATGCATTCGGCCGAGGATCTGGGGTTTCATAAATTTGATTTGCTCAGTCAGCGGGGTTTGGCCAAAATCAAAGACACGTTGGCGTTGATGGGGCCGGTTCGGAGCGAGGGGCTGACTCGCATTTTGAGGGATATCCATCGCCTGAAGCGCAATGCAAGGGTTCGTTCTTTGCTGGAGCAAAGCAAGAGCGTGGGGTGTTTTTATATTGAATCCCCGGCGATGCGCATGTTATTAACCAAACTACGGGTTCATAATTACCTGGGTTTGGTGGCGGCGAGTTCGGTCATTCGACCGGGGGTATCCTCATCGGGGATGATGCGGGTTTATATCGAAAGGGAGCGTTGCCCCGAACTGCGTTTGGAAGCGCCGGAAGCGCTACGGAATTTGTTACCGGAAACCCACGGGGTGATGGTTTACCAAGAAGATGTTATTCGGGTGGCGCATGTTTTGGGTGGTTTGAATTTGGCCGAGGCCGATGTCTTGAGGCGTTCCATGAGTGGCAAGCACCGGGGTTTGACCGAACTGCAGGATTTGGAGCAACGTTTTGTGTCCGGGGCCGTGGGGTTGGGGCACGGGGAGGTTTTGGCCCGTGAGCTTTGGAGGCAGATGGCCGGTTTTGCCGGCTATGCTTTTGCCAAGGGTCATTCGGCGTCGTACGCGGTCGAAAGTTATCAATGCCTCTATCTGAAGGCGTATGCCCCCTTGGCTTATATGGTGGCGGTATTGAACAACGGTGGTGGATTTTACAGCGCCGAAGAGTATTTGGAGGAGGCCCGACGTTTGGGGGCCGTGGTGGAGGGGCCCTGTGTTCAATACAGCACGGCCGCTGTTTCGCTGGAGGGTTCCTGTCTGCGTTTGGGTTTGGCTTGGATTCGCGGGTTGGAAGAACGCAGTGTTCAGAGCGTCCTCAAGGCTCGAAGCAACGGAGGACTTTACCACAGTGTCGAAGATTTTTGCCGGCGTTCGGGGCTGGGTTTGGAGCAGTCTCTTTTGTTATGGAGGGTTGGGGCGTTGCGTTGCTTGCAGCCTACGCGATCCTTGGCTCTGTGGGCTCTGCGTTTGTTTTATAGCAGCGGGGTTCAGGGTTCTCGTTCCGGATCGGTGTCTTCGGTTTTGTTCGAAGCGGAACCCATTCAGCCTTTTGTGTTACCCTCAGCGGTCCAAGGTTCGGTTGATGGGGTCGGTTCGCTGCCGTTGGATCGGATTCGTCAGGCGTACGACGAAATGGAATTGCTGGGTTTTCCGCTGGTTTCTCCCTTTGATTTGGTCGACCGGTCCGGTTACGGTTCCCCCCTGGCTTGGGATGCGACGATACCGACGGGGACTGTGGTGAGCCTGGATCTGTATACGGTGCATATTCGGACTGTGCGTACGGTTCGGGGTGAGCGGATGGCTTTCGGGACCTGGAGGGATCCGTCGGGTTCTTGGGTGGATACGGTGCATTTTCCGCCTCAGTGGAAGTCATGGCCTTGGAAGGGTCGGGGGATTTACCGCTTGAGCGGTATCCTTCGTGAAGAGTACGATTATCGTTTTGTTGAAGTTTCATCCATGCACAAGCGGGCGTATGTCTCTCTTGAATCTGCCTCCTTTGCCGCCTGAGCCCGGTTTCTTTTTTGGGGACGAATCCAGGGCCTTTGAAGGAACACGTTGTGTTTTGCATTTGGATCTGGATACGTTTTTTGTATCGGTCGAGCGACTGTTGGACGGTCGATTGAGGGGCCAACCCCTGATTATTGGGGGAGGGGGTGACCGGGCCGTGGTTTCGTCCTGCAGTTACGAAGCACGGTCCATGGGGGTTTCATCGGGCATGCCCGTTCGGATGGCGTTGAGGTTATGCCCCGAGGCTGTTTTGGTACGGGGTCATTCCGAGCAATACGGGGAATACAGCCGGATGGTTACCTCGTTGATTCAGGAGACATTGCCCGTCGTAGAGAAGGCTTCGGTGGATGAATTTTACGCTGATTTGAGTGGAATGGACAAGTATCTGGGTTGTCTGCGCTTGGCTTCGGAGCTGCGCAGCCGCATCACCCGTGAAACAGGTCTTCCTTCTTCGTTGGGTCTGTCGGTGAACAAAACTGTTTCCAAGGTGGCGACCGGTCAGGCCAAGCCGGATAACCAATATTGTGTTCGGAACGGGGACGAGGCTCGGTTTTTGGCTCCGCTCCCGGTCCGAAAAATCCCGATGGTGGGCCCTGTTTGGTCCTCTCAGTTGGAAGAGCTGGGTTTGGGCCGGATTCATCAATTGCAAGAAGTTCCCTGCGAGTACCTGGTTCGGCTTTTTGGAAAGAACGGTGTGACACTTTGGGAAAAAGCCAGGGGGGTGGATCATCAGCCGATTCTCCCTTACCGCGAACAAAAGTCTATCTCGGCCGAACGAACCTTTGACCAGGATACCGCCGATCCTTCCTTCCTCAAAACCAAACTCCGCTCCCTCGCTGAAGGCCTGGGACACGAGCTGCGTTCGCAGGGTTTGGTTTGCGGATGCCTGACGATTCGCCTGCGTTACGCCGATTTTGAGACGGTCAGCAGGCAACAAAAGATTCCTTACACGGCATCGGACCGGGTGCTGATGGACAGTGCCTGTACCTTGTTTGAACGCCTGTACACCCGGCGAATGCGGGTTCGTTTGGTGGGTCTGCGCCTGAGTGAATTGAGCAGGGTGGGGGCTCAGCTGGATTTGTTCGGGGATCCTACCGAGGAAGATGCGCTGCACAAGACCTTGGATCGCCTCAAGGAGCGATTTGGAAACAAGGCCCTGCGATGGGCCGGCGGCTTGGGTTAAAGGGCAGCGTCTCGCAACAATTCCCGCATATCTTCGATGCCTCCTGCATTAAACAGCTCGGTAACTCCGCATTGTTGAAGCATTTGCATGGCCAAGGCACTGCGGGCTCCGCTGCGGCAATAGAGGAAGCGAGGTTCTGGCAATTGGGCGATGCGTTCGCTGTGGTCCAGGATTTCTTGGTGGGGAATATGGATGCTGCCTTCGATATGGTCTTGTTGAAATTCGTCGGTGGTGCGAACATCAATCAGGGCAAAGGTTCCAGAGCGTATGGATTCTAGGGGCTGGGTGGTCATAGGTAAATCGCGAGGGACAGGATGAAATCGAATCAGGTAAAAGGGTGAACGAAAAAAGGGTGGTAGGCGAAGAGCCGGTTAAAAAAACAAGATAAAAATCAAAAGAAAGACCAATGCAGTCGCGACCCAAAGCCGGAATTCAACACGAGGTCGACCTTGTTCGGGGATGGGTACATTGTATTCGGGTTTTTGGGGGCGGAACTGATGGTAAATATGCAGAACCACCAGACCTAACAAAAATTGTATGATGACTTCGTAATAATGGCCCCGAATCCCGTGAATGAGAGCGATGAAGGAGGAACTCAAAAGCCAGGGAAGAAAGAGGGTGTATCGCACAAATTCACCCCGAGAACCTTCGTCTTCGGCCACCCTTTGTTCGCGCCCGTTGAACAAAAGAGGGGGTAGGAAGAAACGGGCCACCGCTAGAAAGATGCCAAAGGCCGCGATCCCTAACAAAACCCGAACGCCCAGACTGATTCCGGTAGCGACAAAGACCTGCCCCACATATTTGGGAATAAAAACGCCGGCCACGGCACCGCATAACAAACGGCTAAAGCCGTGCAAGCTGGTCCAAATGATCAATCCAAGTGATATCCCGTTCAACCACAAATACTCCCAACGCTGCAATAGGTAGATGGCAGCAAAAGCAAATACGAGGGGGCCAATTAAATACGCCCCTATGGTGGATCCGCCGGACCAACCAGCTCCCTGGATAACCGAGTCATTGGAAATTTTGTCAATTACCAGGCCGTAATAATGAAGTTCGGGCCTTAAGCCTTCAAGCTGGGCCAAAAGATAAGAAAGTAGAATAAGGGGAATTCTTACGAGATAAAACCCAATGATACCAAGGCAGGCGTTGTTAATCACCAAGGCTCGAGCCTCTTGGGCCGTCCAAAGGGGGACGTAGGGTTTTTCGTAATCTTCGTCCATATTTGGTCGTCGAATGAAAGGTAAAAGTACGGGGTAGAAGGCGAAAATGGTTCTTAGAGTGCGGCGTAGCTCGCCAGGTGGGCTTGATCCGGGTGCAGGCGACCCTGTTCCAACAAACGCGCTCTGGAAAGGAGGGAATGTTGCGGTTCACCAAGCCCGGATGACAGGGATTCTTCTACGTAGGGTGTTATAAAATGTTGCAGCAAAGCGCGGCTAAATTCATGGGAGGCTTCGCGCGGTAATTCGCAGGGTAAGTTATCAACGGCCATGATATCCACCCCGTTGGAATCCCAAGGCTCTATTTCTGTTAAAGTGGAACGAGAGATGCCGTAATACGGGTCATCGATACGGGAAGCCCGGGTTGTGATCGGGACAGAGCCCTCGATATCGCAAGAAATGTCAGCGATTTGGGAAACCCGAAAGGAAGATTCACTGATTGCACGGGCTTCGAAATGCCGAGGACTGCGAGGATCCCAATAGATGGTATTGACCAGGACATCCGCTCTCCTTAGGTAGGGCGCCATGGTTGACTCGTAGGACCAGGGCCTTTGGTAAAAATCAGATTCCACAAAAGCCCCCCCATCCTTGGCAGCGACCATATGCTGGGATTGAAGGACGACCAGCCCGGGTTTGGAGTGAATTTGGGACCAAGGCTTATCGGGGAATTCCAAGATTTGCTCCGGCTGGAACGTTTCAATGCCGGCAGCTTGGAGCATTTGGAGGGCGCCTTGGCCCACGCGACCGTTGCCACAAAGCAAAAAGAGGGCCGCATCCAGCTGAAGATCGGTGACGGAATCCAGCATGCCCTGGTAGGAGCCAATCTCAGCTGCGGTGGGTACGGAGCGATGTCCATTGCGGAGACCGCGCATACGCAGGGCATGCCAGGCACCAACGATACCGGCCCAATGACCAAAAGCCACGGTTCGACGACCAATTTCGTCGGTCATTAACTCATAATCATACAAACTGATCCCTTCCCGGACCATGTGTTGCATCATGGAGCGATTGTAAGGCTGGGCCTTGATGGTATGCGAAAAAAAAGCGTAGGCCAGGCCAGGCAAAAGCTGAATCGGATCCACTTCTTTCACGCCCAAAACCAAACGAGATTCGCTCAGGTCTTCGGAGATCAAGCATCCCGCAGCTCGGTATTGGTCATCGCTGTAACACCGAAAAGAAGACGGCTGTACCACGATACGGAGGCCTTGGAACCGAGACAAGAGGAGACGACAATCGTCGGGAACCAGCGGGGTTCGAAGGTCCGGTGGGTTTTTGGATTCGCGCAGGATGCCCAGTTGCAGGGTTTTCATTTTTGAGGGGGGGATGTTGAAAGGAGATTAGCGGTTTTTGGGCGATAATTCTTGGAGCAAACGGTCGCCTTGAACCACATGGCGAAGGTTCCACAACACAAAACGAATGTCTACCCCAATGGATCGACTGTAATCCTTGTTCCAAGCAAAATCGTTGATGGTAGCCCCAAAGGCGCGGTCAAAATTGAGCCCCACCAATTCGCCATCGGCGTTCATGACCGGGGAACCGGAATTTCCACCTGTGGTATCCAAATTGTAGAGGAAGGCCACCGGAATGGCATCGGGGGATTCCAAAGGTTTTTTGACCCGGGTTTGATCGGCCTCTGCCGAGACCGCCTGAAGGCCCAAATCGCCGAATCTGTTTTCGGTGACCGGAGCTTGCATTTCTTTGGACGAATGGATGGCCCTCCAAAGGGCCGAATCCAAGGGGTAATCGGGATGGCCCGAAGCGGCTTTTTGGAATAAACCCGAGAGATGCGTGAAAGGTTCATGATAAACCGCGTCATCGGGTCGGTAACCCTGAACACGACCGTAGGTCAGGCGCAACGTGCCGTTGGCATCCGGTACAAATTGTTCTTGACCGGTGGCCCGTAGTCGTAGGTCTAGAAAGATCGGTAACAACGTATTGATCCGTGCGCTCCAATCCGCCTGATCTTTTTTGATGCGTTGGGATAAACTCCACCAATACGCACCCCATTCGGCATTTTTTCCTTTGAAGGTGGGGAAATCCTTGGTCGTACCAAGGCGTTCCAGCCAGGCCTCCCAAGCCTTGGGTTGCGGGGTTGGTTGAAGTTCTGGATGTTTGGCGACGAAATACCTCAAAACTTGAACTTCCAATTCAGGACGCCAGCTGGGTCGGTTGGCGCTGGCCCATGCTTCCAGGCCTGGTCCATCGGGTTTACTTTGGTTCTCAGCGGATTTGATGAGCCATTGAACGGTTCTGGATTGGGAAAGCAGGTGCTGAAAATTCAGATGCAAATCCGCGTGTTGCGAAAGGACCCCGTACAACGAATCCAATTGATCCAACTGACGACGTTGCTCGACGTTGGCCAAGGACCGGGCCATGCGATCCTTGGTTTCAAATTGTTCAAGGATGGGGGTTCTTTGCAGGCCCTGGCTTTTGCCACGGTAATTTTTGGTGGTGTTACCCAGGGATTTGATGCGAGAAGACCATAACAAAGCCTCGGCCGTTGACAAACGGCTCTGCGTCTCCAGTTGTTGGATGAGCCAATCAAAATTGGTTCGTGTTAGGGGCAATAACTTTTCTTGCTGGTAGCGGAGGTAAGAGGCCGGGTAATGCCGAAACGTTCGTCCAGGATACCCCATGATCATTACAAAGTCCTCCTCCTGGAGGGGGCGGGAGGCCAAGGGAAGGAAAGCGGTGGGAACCAAGGGGATATTGTCGGGATGATAGGTGCGACTCTCGCCGTTGGGCCCGGTATAGGCCCTCAAAAAGGTATAATCACCGGTATGACGTGGCCAAACCCAGTTATCCGATTCCCCCCCAAATTCGCCGATCGCTCTGGAAGGAACATAGACCAATCGTAAATCTCGCAGCGTCCGGTAGCGGAACAACAGGTAGGATTTGCCGGGAAACATTTCGGATACTTCGTACGTCAACGTGGTATCCACCAAGGCTGCCTCTTTTTCGATGCGAGACATGCGTTCCTTGAGGGCCTTTTGACGGTCAACCGGACGGTCGTTTCCGGGCAAATCCGCGAGGACCGCAGGGCTGCAATCTTCAAAACCAACCGTGATACGCAGGCTTAGACCCTTGGCCGGAATTTCTTCCCGAAAATCCTTGGCATAGAAACCGTTCTGGAGGTGGTTGTTTTGGGGTGTACTGGCCGTAGCCACCGCATCAAAGGCGCAGTGATGGTTGGTCATCAGCAAGCCCTGCGCCGAAACAAAGGCCCCCGAACAGCCCCCCACCCGAACCAAGGCCGGTAAGAGACCGCTATCGCTGAGGCTAAGAATCCGCTCTGGATCCATGCGCAGGCCGGCTTTGGCAAGGGCATCCCGGTTAATCGCGGTCGGTGGGAACATGCCCTCATCGGGGCGGGCAACCAGGCTTTGGGGGGCCAGCGCCATCCAAAGAAAGCCAAAGGCAGCGGGGGCTAGGAAGGATTTTTTCATATACCAAGAGGGGGTTGGAGTTGTTGATGAATGGCTTGTCGAGCCGCCTGCATCATGGCGCGGGCCTTGATGGTTGTATCGCCTTCGAAGGCCGAGGCATGAATCGACGGCAATACATCGAACCGGATGGTGACCCCAAAGGGCAAAGGCAGGAAGTTCCAACGCGCTAATTCCCAAGAACGATGCACGGCCACGGGAATAAGTTCAATGTTGGGAACACTTTTCATTAATTGCTCCAAACCTCCGCTTTTGAAGGTCCCCAAGCGGCCATCGCGGGACCGCGTTCCTTCGGGAAAATAAAGGACGCTCTCTCCGCTGCGCTCAATACGCCTACCCAGTTGCCGCATGGCTTCCAAAGATTGCGAAGGATTTTTGCGTTGGATGGCTACGACGCCACCGGTTTTGAAATTGTACGAAACCGAAGGAACACCGCTGGCCAATTCGGCTTTGGAAACCAGGACCGGCTGAAAGGCCCGAAACTTCCAAATCAAAGGGGGGATATCGTTCAAGCTTTGGTGGTTGGCCACAAAAACCTTGGTACCGGTTGCCGAACCGGGTTGGGCGAGGTTTGGGTGGGTGTTCCATGAAATTCGGCCTCCATTCAAAAGCAAACATTGGTAAAGGCAACGATTCATGAGCCGAATGCCGTTTTGATGAACTTGGTATCCGCCAAAACGATAGCCCAAGCGAAGGAGTGGATCAAAAACCAAAACGGTTAACCCAAAAACCAATAAATACAAGGGGGTGCCCATCCAACCCAAAACCCACGAAAGGGCCAAAGGAAACGAGACGGAGGTGTTACGAGTGGATGGAGCGACTTTTTCCAAGAGCCCGAAAATAGGCATGGAGGGCCTGTTTAAAAAAAGCAAGGCCGGGCAATTCAATGCTTAATTTGGAGTTTTAATAAATATGAATCAATGGATGTGGGGTTTTGCCCTTGTTTTGGGACTGCTGCTTTTGTGGGCGGTTTTTCGATTGGGGGCTGCCGAACGGGTTCCCGAGCCTCGGTATCGAAGGGTGGCCCTCTTGGACAAGGGAGTTGAAATAAGGGAATACCCCGCTTTGGCAATCGCCAAGACCCCCATGCGCGATGCCAGTCTGGGAACCGCTGCGAACGAAGGATTTCGGCGCGTGGCTCGTTACTTGTTTGGGGGGAATCGTTCCAAAGAATCCATGGCCATGACTGCACCGGTGGTGATGGAGATGGGCGATACCCCTGCTTTGTATTTCTACATGCCTTTTGATCGCAGCCTAGAGGCTCTCCCAGCAACCATGGACAGCAGCGTTCGTTTGGAAATGCAAGCATCCCGCACCCTGGCTGTTTTGGCCTTTGGGGGCTTTGCGGGGAACAAAGAATTGCGCAAACAGCGCCGACGTTTAGAAGCCGTTCTAAAAAAGGAGGGTTGGATCATCCAAGGCCCCTTCCTGTACATGGGTTACAACGCTCCTTGGACCTTGGTGGGACGACGCAACGAAGTCGCCTTTGAGGTGCGCCGTTCCAAACCTTAATTCATTCCTTTTCATGGGGCCTGTTCCAAGAACAGATACCCCCGGGTTGTGGAGCTGCAGGGAGTTGAACCCTGGTCCAGTCAAGCCGATCCCCGACTTTCTACATGCTTAGCGTTCCCTTGGTTTTGGTCGAGCACCAGGCGGGAGGCGGGCCGCAGTGTTCGCTTAGGCTTTAGGGTTCTTGTTCCTTGGTCAAGCCTGCCGTAGAACCAGCTCACGGTGGTCGATGCCTCGATTGGATAGGCCTGTGAGCACATCTATCCGGAGACAACTCTTGCTAATTCCTAGAATTAAGCAGCGAGTGCGTAGTCGTAGTTGCCGTTTAAGGCTTGAATCATCGGATTTACGAGCAACGATTCCAGGCTCGGCATGCTTACCGGGTCATCTAAACAAGCTGTCGATTCCGTTCAGCCCCGTGGTACAAAGGTACGAACAAGAAGGGGCTTCAGGTGCCGGTGGGGTTCCAAAGTCTTCGCCAAGCCTGCCCTGCTTGCTCGGTAGCGTTCCATGTGTTATGGGCGTCGGCATGGGAAGCGGTATTCTTGGTTGAAGGACGACTTTCGAGAATCATGGCGCTCAATGCCAACCATTTGGAACTTGGATCCGCGCCATCGGAACTTGGTTCCGCGTTGGGGTCTTTTGTTTCCCAGGCTGGTAGTGGCGCGTCCAGGGATTCTGCGCCCTTAAAGTAATTGGCAATAAAACCGGTATCAAATTGGCCCTCCACAAAGGCCGGATGGTCCATGACCCAACGTCCAAATTCCAGGGTCGAGGCCAAGCCTTCCAATTCAAATTCCTCCAAGGCCCTGCGCATGCGCGCCAAGGCAGCGGGTCGATCCGGGGCATGCACGATGAGCTTGGCCATCAGGGGGTCGTAATGAACTGGGATCTCCATGCCTTCCTCGTACCCGGAATCCAAGCGCACCCCGGGACCCTGTGGCGGACGAAAGCGGGTGAGGGTTCCCAGATCTGGTAAAAATTGTTGGCGAGGGTCCTCGGCGCACAATCGAAGTTCAATGCTATGTCCTTGGATACGGAGGTCCTCTTGTTCAAAGGGCAGGGGCTCGCCTGCGGCAACTTGGAATTGAAGACGCACCAAATCCACGCCGGTAATGCACTCGGTGACCGGGTGTTCCACCTGCAATCGGGTGTTCATTTCCAAGAAATAAAACTGGTTGTTACGGTCCAGCAAAAACTCAACAGTCCCCGCGTTTTGGTATTGACATGCCTTGGCGACTCGGACCGCTGCCTGCCCCATGGCCTCTCGAAGAATGGGGGTGAGGCAAGAGGAGGGGGCTTCTTCGATGAGCTTTTGGTGCCTTCTTTGGACTGAACATTCCCTTTCAAAAAGGTGGACGGTGCGTCCCGTGGCATCGGCCAGGATTTGAATTTCGATATGGCGAGGGTTTTCAAGGTACTTTTCGATGAAAACCGAACCATCGCCAAAGGCACTTCGGGCTTCGGAAACCGCGGTGCTGAGCGATTCTTCGAGGTCCTCAGCGCGAT
Source organism: Bacteroidota bacterium (assembly GCA_027485465.1). Classification (GTDB taxonomy): domain Bacteria; phylum Bacteroidota; class Bacteroidia; order UBA7662; family UBA7662; genus SYHX01. The sequence goes on from JAIXRA010000142.1 coordinate 12,267, forward strand.
GCACAATCCGCATTCCTTTGCCTCCACCGCCGGCAGCGGCCTTGATAAGTAAGGGAAAGCCAATTTGTTGGGCAATGGCAAGGGCCTCTGCTGGGTCGGAAACCGGGTGATCGGTTCCGGGCACCAAGGGAATCTCAAAGCCGGCCACGGCTTGTTTGGCGGCTACTTTGTTGCCCATGGTCCGGATGCTCTGGGAGGAAGGTCCAATCAAAATCAAACTAGCCTTTTCGACGGCCTCGGCAAAGTCGGCGTTTTCGGAGAGAAATCCGTATCCCGGGTGGATGGCCTGGCAACCTTGTTCCAAGGCCAGGGCAATCAGGGCCTCCCCACGGAGGTAGGAAGCGGAGGAGGGGGCGGGGCCCAAACAGAAGGCCGAATCCGCCCATCGAACATGGGGTGCTTGGCGATCGGCCTCTGAATAAACGGCCACGGTTTCCAGGCCCGCTTCGCGGGCACTGCGAAGAATACGCAAGGCGATTTCACCCCGATTGGCCACAAGAACTTTGGTGAGGGGTCGGGGGGAATGGGCGAAGATGGAACTCATCATGCAAAGATGCTGGTGAACCAAGGTTAATTTAGCCCCGTTCCATGAAGCAAGCAGCCTTTCTCCGTCGTGCCCTGGCCCTTTTGGGTCACGATGCGCGGCGCGAAACCCGTCAGGCCCAGGCCTTGGCCGGATCGCTGCTTTATTTGGTGGCAGGGGTCTTTGCCGCACAGCTTCTTTTGCGACCGGTGGGTCCCGCTGCCTGGCTGACTTTTTACTGGTTGTTGGTGCTTTTTGTTTCGATTTATACGGTTTCAAGAAGTTTTCTGGGACAGAGTAGGGGGCTGCACCTCTATTACCGCGTCAGTGTTCCCGGGGTGGCTTGGTGGTTGACCAAAGTCATGACCGGAACCCTCATGCTTTGGGTTCTCATGGGGTTTTGTGCGGTGCTCATGGCTTTGTGGATGGGTTATCCAATTCAAGACACGGGGCTTTTTGTATTGACCATCTTTTTAGGGGCCCCCATGTTGGTCACGGTCTTGACCTTGGTATCGGCCATGTCCCAAGGGGCCAGCCAGCCGGCCCAATTGATGCCGGTGCTCGGCTTTCCTTTGTTGGTCCCCGGTCTTCTGTTGGTTCACCGCCTCTCCAAATTGGCCTTGGACGGCTTGTCATGGGATTTGGTCTGGACTTATGCCGGGGCCATGGTGGGACTGAATCTCATGTTGCTGGCTCTTGGTGTCCTTCTTTTCCCTTTTCTTTGGAGGGATTGATATCTTTGGACCCGCCGTCCAAGGCTGCTCCTATGAACGCACCGCTTGCACCCAAATCCCTGCATCCGGCCATCAAATGGATGGCGGTCTTGCTTTTGTTTTATAGCTTTCTGATGGGTTGGCTGGGCGATGTTCCCCGCAAGGTGATTTTGAATGAGTCGGTTCGCAACCTGTATTTTCACGTGCCGATGTGGTTCGGGATGTTGTTGATGCTGCTGGGGTCCGCTGTTTATTCGGTTCGTTATCTGTTGTTTCAACAATTCACCGACGATACGCAGGCACATTCCCTGGGACTGGTGGGTCTCTTGTTCGGTTTCTTGGGACTCGTTACAGGCATGGTTTGGGCCCAGTTTACCTGGGGGGCTTGGTGGAGCGGTGATCCCAAGCAAAACGCTTCCGCCGTCGGCTTGCTCTTGTATTTGGCCTACATGGTTTTGCGCTCTTCGTTTGAGGATGCTCAACGCCGAGCCCGCATGGCGGCTGTGTACAATGTGTTGGCGTTTTTTTGTTTGATTCCCTTGCTCTTTATTCTTCCCCGACTCACCGATTCCCTGCACCCGGGCAATGGGGGCAACCCTGGTTTTTCGGCGTATGATTTGGATGGCCGTATGCGTTGGGTATTCTATCCGGCTGTCCTTGGATGGACCCTAACAGGGTGGTGGCTGGCCAATTTATGGGCCCGGTACCGAACTCTCACCAGCAGGGCTCCTCTTCCTCTCTCAAAATCCTAAATCGTTGTCTATGTTGCCTTTTTGTTTGATGGTGTGGAATTCATGGCAGACCTTGCAGGTTTCGCTGGGCACTTCATCGGGCCCTTCGGAGACTTCCGGGGTTGAAATGGCAGATATGATGCGAAGCAACGGCAAGATCTATGTCGTTCTGGCCGTGGTCCTCCTCATTCAGGCCGGACTTTTTGTATTCCTGTGGAACCTGGATCGCCGATTGTCCCGTTGGGAATCCTCCACGAAGGGGAAAAGCAATTCCTAAAAGCGGAACCCTAAAGGTTCCCTCTCAGGGCCTGCTCTCTTTCGATGGATTCAAAGAGGGCCTTGAAGTTTCCTTTGCCAAAAGATTTGGCGCCCCTGCGTTGAATAATTTCAAAGAAAAGGGTGGGCCTATCTTGCACGGGTTTGGTGAACAATTGCAAAAGGTAACCGTGTTCATCCCGGTCCACCAAGATGTTGAGGGACTTGAGGATGGCAATGTCCTCGTCAATGGCCCCAACCCGTTCGGTGAGATCATCGTAATAGGTTTCGGGGACGTAAAGGAATTCGACCCCACGACGACGTAATTCGGTCACCGTGTGGACGATGTCGTAGGTTTCAACGGCGATGTGTTGAACCCCTGCTCCTTGGTAGAACTCGATGTACTCTTCGATCTGGGATTTTTTTTTGCCGTCGGCTGGTTCATTGATGGGAAATTTGACGTAGCCGTTGCCGTTCGAGACCACTTTGGACATCAGGGCCGAATACTCGGTGGATATGTCCTTGTCGTCAAAGGTGATCAGCAATTGAAAGCCCATCACTTTTTCGTAAAACTCAACCCAGGTATTCATGGCGCCCAACTCAACATTCCCAACGCAATGGTCCACGTATTGTAAGCCGACCGATTCCACGGGTAATTTCCAACGGGGGCGGTCGTAACCCGGCATAAAAAGACCTTGATAATCCTTGCGCTCCACAAACCGGTGCACCGTATCTCCGTAGGTATGAATGGAGGCGGTGACAACCCGACCGTGGGCGTCTTCGTGGACTTGGGGCGCCTGATGGGGACGAGCACCACGGGCCACGGTGGCTTCAAAGGCAGCCTGTGCATCGTCCACCCACAACGAGAGGAATTTGACTCCGTCACCGTGCTTGTCCACATGCCGAGAAATTTCGGTATCGGGATGCAGGGAGGAGGTGAGAACCAAACGAATTTTGTTTTGTTGCAACACGTACGATGCCCGGTCTTTGAGGCCGGTTTCGGGACCCGCATAGGCGATGAGTTCGTAGCCAAAAGCGGCCTGGTAGTAGTAGGCTGATTGTTTGGCGTTGCCGACATAGAGCTCCAAATGGTCGGTACCCAGCAAGGGGAGGAAATCCTCGTTCACCGAGGCAGGGGCGGGATGGGTCAAAGGTTGGTTCATCGTTGAAAGGGGGAATCGTGGGGGCAGGGTTGAAGTCAAAGGAGTCCGCGTGAGATTTGTTATTCGTAGGCACTTTCCATCCAGGAGCGGTAATAGGTTCCGTCGTCCAGGGCCATGGCTTGTTGGGTGATGGCCAAGGGCCGGAAGGTATCAATCATGACGGCGTATTCGTCGGTGGACGTTTTTCCGATGCTGCGTTCGTAGGCGCCGGGGTGCGGTCCATGGGGAATGCCGCCGGGGTGCAGGGTGATTTGACCTGGACCGATGTCGTTGCGGCTCATAAAATCTCCATCGACATAGTACAGGATTTCTTCGGAATCAATGTTGGAGTGGTTGTACGGGGCCGGAATGGAGAGAGGGTGGTAGTCGTAGAGCCGAGGACAAAAGCTGCAGACCACAAAGCCTTTGCTTTCAAAGGTTTGGTGAACCGGGGGCGGTTGATGAACGCGGCCGGTGATGGGTTCAAAATTGTAGATACTGAAACCATACGGGAAATTATACCCGTCGTAGCCCACCACATCAAAAGGGTGACTGGCATAGGTGACTGAATGCAGAATCCCTTGTTTGCGGATTTTGATTTCAAAAGAGCCCTTGGTATCGTGGGTTTCCAACTCGGTGGGGAGTTTGTAATCCCTTTCGCAATAAGGCGAATGTTCCAGCAATTGTCCGAACCAATTGCGGTAGCGCTTGGGGGTGTAGAGGGGATCGTGGGATTCCAAGTACAAAAGCCGGTTGTCGATACCGTCAAATTCAAAACAATGAATCATCCCCCGGGGAACCAGGAGGTAATCGCCTTTTTCGAAGGCAATGTTCCCCAATTGGGTCCGAAGAGTGCCCGTTCCGCGGTGTACAAAAACCAATTCATCGGCGTCCGCGTTTTTGTAAAAATAATCCTGGCTGCTACCGGAGGGGGCTGCTAGGCCCATGGTGATCTCGTTGTTGACAAAGAGAGGTACCCGGCTGTTCAGGTAATCGCTCACGGGCTGAACCTGAAATCCTTGGTACCGCCGCGGTGTGATATTGTGTTGAACGGCAATTTGAGGTCGCAGGTCAAGGGTTTCGCCCATGGATCGAATGATGGTGGGACGATGCAGATGATACATCAAGGAGGACATGCCGTCAAAGCCAACGGTCCCAAACAATTGTTCGTAGTAAAGTTCCCCGTTGGGCTTGCGGAACTGGGTGTGGCGTTTGGGGGGGATTTGTCCCAGGCGGTGATAAACGGGCATAGGCGGAGGGGCTAGGGTCCAGGCGAAGTTAAGGACGGTCCACCCAGTCTACGAGAATCAAGTTGGTATCGCGGGTTCCGCCGTTCCGACGGTTGGAGGCAAAAATGAGACGACGACCGTCCGGTGAAAACATGGGGAAGGAGTCAAACGTCGAGTCAAAAGTGATTTGACGCAGTCCGCTACCGTCCAGGTTGACCATAAACAGGTTGAAAGGGAAACCCCGTTTGCTGTGGTGGTTGGTCGAAAAAATAACTCGCTGGCCGTCCGGGTGGAAGTAGGGTGCCCAATTGGCTCCTCCCAGTTGGGTGATTTGGCGCAGGCCGCTTCCGTCCAGGTTGCAGACAAAGAGCTCCATGCGGGTGGGGGCGACCAGACCTTCGGAGAGGAGTTGTTGGTATTCCTCTACTTCCTGGGGTGTCTGGGGGCGGGATGCCCTAAAAATAAGTTGCTTGCTATCCGGCGAAAAAAAGGCCCCACCATCGTAACCGAGGGCGTTGGTCACACGGGTTATTTGGCGTTCCGGCCAGGACATGAGGTAGAGGTCCAAGTCCCCATCCCGGGTGCTGGTAAAGACCATCCAGCGTCCGTCCGGTGAAAAGGTGGCTTCGGCATCGTAACCGGGCGATTCCACCAAAACTTCCTGCTGTTCACCTTTCAAATCGCTGAGGTAAATATCGTAGGCGGGATCAATGGACCAGAGGTATTTACGATCCGGACGGGGGGCGGGGGGCGGAGGACAGGAATCCTGCGCGCCGTGGGTAGAGGCCCAGACCACCCGTTCGTCACCGGGTACAAAATAGGCGCAGGTTGTTCGGCCTTTGCCGGTTGAAACCATGGTTGGGCGTTGGAAATTCGGAGCCTTTAACTGGGTGGGGTCCAAGACAAAAATCTGGTCGCATTCCAGACCCCATGCGGGGTTGTTGCTCTGAAAAACCAAGCTGTTGGAGGCCGAGTTCCAATAGGCTTCGGCATTATCCCCGCCTTGGGTCAGCCTGCGGGCGTTTACAAAGTGTTGTTCCGCGGGATAGATCAGCGAATCGCCTGCGATGGCCGTGGGGGGCATGGATTGGGAACTTGCGGGGTCCGAAAGGGCCAGGAGGCTGATAATGAATCCTGTAACCAAGGTGAATAGGGGCATCGTGTCGGATGTGCACCTTTTCCAAAGGCGTACCTCAATCAAATGGCGGTGTTTGTGCATGGGGACGCTATTTTTGACAAAAGTAATGGTCAGTTCCTTGCAACGTTGGGTCGTCGTCTTGTTCCTACCCCTGGGATTTTGGTTTTTGTTGGCATGCAACAGCGATCAGGTAAACCAGAAAGTGGGCGAGGAGCGAAAAAGCGCTCCCGATGCCGAAGCTGTTTTGAAAGATCTCAATCGTCGGATTGCGATGAATGGTTCGGATGCCACGGCCTACGCTGAACGGGCCGATTGGTGGCTGCAACGCGACCGCGATGTTTCGGTCAACACGACCGATTCCGGCCTTGCGGTTTCTGCCGAAGCGTCTCCCGATCAGCCTCGGGAAGCATTGCGCAAAGCCATGGCCGATATCAAGTCGGCCTTGTTGCTGGACACGGGGAATGCTCTTTTTTATTGCATTTTGGGGGAGATCTACACCCGTATTGGGTTGATATCGGAGGCCGACGACGCATTGCGGGTGGCCATGGCCCGCAATCCCAGCTTGGTGAGAGCCTACCTGCGTCGAGGCGAATTGGCCTTGATTAACCGTCAATATTCGGTGGCTTTCAAATACCTCAACGAAGCATTGCGACGAGACAAACGTTTGGCCGAGGCCTACCTCCTTAAGGGCATGACCCACCTGGAACAGAAGGATACCACCGCGGCGCGTTCGGCTTGGCTCACCGCCATCGAACAAGACCCCCGACTTTACGCCGCTTACCTCGAACTGGGATTGCGCGAACCAGACCCTCGCTTGGCCCATCGCTATTTCAGCAATGTGCTGGAAATCCGTCCGGGCCATACGGAGGCACTTTACGCCAGGGCAATGTTGTTGCAGGGCCAAGGTTACCCTGACTCGGCCCGGCAGGATTACCGGGCCCTTCTCCAATTGAACAAGTCGCATCGGGATGCCCTCTTTAACCTGGCCTACTTGGATTTATTGGAGCAGAAATACGACCCAGCTTTGCAGGGATTTGATCGGGTCCTGGCCTTGGGCTCTGCTGATCTGCCGGCCTTGGCAAACCGAGGGCTGTGTTACGAAATGATGGACCGCAAGGCGGAAGCATCGGCCGATTACCGGGAATGCCTTCGCCTCCAAAAGGGGTATCCTCAGGCCCTGCAGGGGCTTAACCGGCTCAAATGATGTATATTCGCAGGCTTTTTTGTTTTAAAAACCACCTTCAACCGACCCCGCTCAACCCTTCATGACCTCCGATTCCATCAACGTTCAACTCCCCGACGGCAGCCAACGGACCTATCCCTTGGGGACGACGGCGTTGGATGTGGCCCGCTCTTTATCGGAAGGCTTGGCAAGACAGGTTCTTGCTGCGGAAGTGAACGGCGAAGTCTGGGATTTGGAGCGCAGTCTTCCCGAAACAGCCCGCCTTCGTTTGCTCAAATGGGATGAACCCGGTGCGCGTTCTACGTTTTGGCATTCGAGTGCCCACCTTTTGGCGGAGGCCTTGGAGGCTCTCTACCCTGGGATTCGATTGGGGATTGGGCCGGCCATTGAGCAGGGTTTTTATTACGATATCGATTTTGGGGACCATGCTTTTTCCAGCGATGATTTCCCCAAAGTGGAGAAAAAAATGTTGGAATTGGCCAGCCGATCTTCTGCTTTTCAGCGCCGTGAAGTACCCAAAGCCGAAGCCGTAGCCTATTTTGAGGCCAAGGGCGATCCTTACAAATTGGAATTGCTTGAAGGCCTGGAAGACGGCAGTATCACCTTTTACACCCAGGGTGCGTTCACGGACCTGTGCCGAGGCCCCCATTTGAGGGACACGTCTGCGATCAAGGCGGTGAAGCTCCTCAATACCGCGGGTGCTTATTGGAGGGGTAACGAAAAAAACAAGCAGTTAACCCGTATTTACGGAATCACCTTCCCGCAGGCCAAGGAACTCGAGCAGCATTTGCATTTGCTGGAAGAAGCCCGCAAACGAGACCATCGCAAATTGGGCAAGGAGCTGGAGCTGTTTGCCTTTAGTGAAAAGGTGGGGATGGGCCTGCCTCTATGGCTCCCCAAAGGCGCCATGGTCCGCGAAATACTGGAGCAGTTTTTGCGCAGGCAACAAACCAAAGCCGGTTACGTACAGGTGGTGACGCCGCATATTGGGCACAAAGAACTTTACCAAACCTCCGGGCATTGGGACAAATACGGGCAGGATTCCTTCCGGCCCATTTTGACACCGCACGAGGGCGAAGAGTACCTGCTCAAGCCCATGAATTGCCCTCATCACTGCGAGATTTACCGGACCAAGCCCCGTTCGTACCGGGACCTTCCGCTACGGCTTGCCGAATTTGGAACGGTGTACCGCTACGAGCAACACGGGGAACTGCACGGGTTGACCCGGGTCCGCGGGTTCACCCAAGACGATGCGCATTTGTTCTGTCGGGATGACCAAGTGAAGGATGAATTCAAGAAGGTTATATCGCTTGTCCTCAAGGTTTTTGATGTTCTTGGTTTCGAAAAATACACCGCTCAGATTTCGTTGAGGGATCCCGAGAATCGAACCAAATACATTGGAACGGACGAGGCTTGGAACAAAGCGGAGCAAGCCATCATCGAGGCCACGGCCGAAATGGGCATGAAAACGGTGACCGTTCCCGGTGAGGCGGCCTTTTACGGCCCCAAATTGGATTTTATGGTGCACGATGCCTTGGGGCGCTCATGGCAATTGGGTACGATTCAGGTGGACTACAACCTGCCCGAGCGATTTGATTTGACCTATGTGGGGGCGGACAACGGTCGTTACCGGCCGGTCATGATTCACCGCGCACCGTTTGGTTCCATGGAGCGCTTTGTGGCCCTCCTTATTGAGCACTGCGCCGGAAACTTCCCGCTTTGGCTGGCCCCCGAACAGGTGGCTATTTTGCCTATTTCCGAAAAGTTTCAGGAATTTGCGGAGCAATTGCAATCGGAGCTTTTGGCTGCCGATATTCGCAGTAGTGTTGACCACCGTGACGAAAAAATTGGCCGCAAAATCCGAGATGCCGAGGTACAGAAGATTCCTTACATGCTGATTATTGGCGAAAAGGAAGCCCAAACGGGTACGGTGGCGGTGCGTCGTCATGGTCAGGGTCAGGGCGAGAGCCTGGAAATACCCGCCTTTGTAGCCCTGCTGCAGAAAGAACTGGAAGCAGTTCTATGAGCCATTTTTTCTTTCGATTTATCAAACCTTTTCCCAACTAAACCAGGAGGTCATTATCAACCAGCCCGTACGCAATCCGCATTTTAACCGTCGGCCCCAGAAGCCGGTGGATCCCATCAACGAGAATATCCGCGCCGAAGAGGTTCGACTGGTTGGTGAAAACATAGAACAAGGGGTTTACCCCTTGGCCAAGGCCCTCCAAATGGCCGAGGGTCTGGGTCTGGACTTGGTTCTCATTGCTGAAACGGCGACTCCACCCGTTTGCCGTATCACCGATTACAGCAAGTATCAATACGAAAAGAAGCGGAAAGAAAAGGAAATCAAGGCCCATGCCGCCAAAAACTTGGTGAAGGAAATTCGATTTGGTCCCAACACCGACGATCACGATTTTCAGTTCAAACTCAAACATGCCCGCAATTTTTTGGAGGAGGGCTCCAAGGTGAGGGCCTACGTGCACTTCCGGGGTCGCGCCATTGTTTTCAAAGAAAGGGGAGAGCTGCTGCTCTTAACTTTTGCTCAACAGCTGGAAGATCTGGGTAAGGTCGAAAGCATGCCCAAGCTGGAAGGAAAGCGTATGTTCATCTCTTTGGCTCCCAAAGGGGTCAAAAAATAGGGGTTCAAAAAACTTTATTTCAGCTTATCTTCGCGCTCCCCGATGGCTTTGATTCAAGGCCTTTGCGGGGCCCAAAAAACCGCGTTATGCCCAAAATGAAAACCAATTCCGGTGCCAAAAAGAGGTTCGCCCTTACCGGAACAGGAAAAATCAAGCGCAAGCACGCCTACAAGCGTCATATTTTGACCAAGAAGAGCACCGTGCAGAAGCGTCGCCTTAGTCACGGAGCCTTGGTGGATACCACCAACGAGGCCTTGATCAAGCGTTTGTTAACCATCGGTAAATAAGCCCCCATGCCAAAATCGTCCAATAACGTAGCCGCCCACGCCCGCCGTAAGCGGATTCTGCAATTAGCCAAGGGTTATTTCACCACCCGTTCGACGGTCTTCACGGTCGCCAAAAACGCCGTCGAAAAAGGTTTGGTCTATGCCTACCGGGATCGCAAAGCCAAGAAGCGCCATTTCCGCAACCTTTGGATTGCTCGTATCAACGCGGCGGCCCGCCAAGAGGGTTTGTCCTATTCCAAATTGATGGGCAAATTGAACAGTTCTTCGATTGAACTGAACCGCAAGGTCCTCGCTGA